>CALXJX010000029.1 GCA_944388735.1 uncultured Clostridia bacterium | reverse complement strand
AGAGATTTAAAAATGGAAGAACAAATAAAGGAATTAACATTATTACTATTATATTTGACATCATGGACTGAAAAAGAACCATATGGAGAATATCAAAGAGCATGGAAGGGTTATGACTTTGATATATTAAATAAATTACAAAGTGAAAATATGATAGGTGGAAGTACACATAAAGCTAAGTCTACATATATAACAGAAAAAGGGATTGAAAAAGCAAAAGAATTAATGAGAAAATATAACATTAAAGATTAAAATTTGATACTTAGATGACAATGGAAGAATAGTAAGACTACCTATACCATTATATATTCAAAGCAAAGGAATGCTTGGAAAATCTTGTTTATATATTTCTGATTACATTGAAAGAAATAAAGATACATATTATGATATGCTAACAAGAGTAAAAAATCATAATGATATGATAGATTGGATTAAATTTTTACTAAATAAAGCTGTCAGAGTTTTATAAAGAGCCACATAGCAAAAAAGGAGAAAAATATGATAAAATCAAAAGGTTGGAATTGGAAAATAGTAAAAGACGAACAAACCGATATATGAAAAAATTAAATGCAATATATGTTTATAATGAAAAATGAATAAAAAATTATATGAAAAAGAAATGCATATTTAAGGAAAAATTTAATTCTATAGGTAGAAAAGATTTTAGAAGGGAGCAATATAAAAATGAAAAAAGTATTATTTGCAACAACAAATCCAGCAAAAGTAAAAAAATATAAAAAAGCATTAGAAGAAAAAGGTATAGAATTAATCACAATAAAAGATTTAAAATTAAAACTAAACATAGAAGAAAACGGAAAAAATGCAATTGAAAATGCTTATATTAAAGCCAAAACATATTATGAAGCAACTAAAATGCCAGTTATAGGAATGGACAACAATTTATTCATAGAAGAATTACCAGAAGAAAAACAACCAGGAACATTTGTAAGAAGAATAAATGGTAAAGAATTGAATGATGATGAAATGATAGAATATTATACTAATTTAGTAAAAAAATATGGAGGAAGACTTACAGCAAAATGGGTATATGGAATGGTAATATGTAGTCAAAATGGAGTAGCAAAATATTCATGGAATAAAGAACATTTTTATTTTGTAGATAAACCATGCGAGAAAAGAAACCCTGGATATCCATTAGATTCTATATCAGTGATGCCAGAAAATAATAAATATTGGTTAGAATTGCCAAAAGACTATAAAGAGGAATATAACAAAAAAGATAATATCGAAGGTGTAGTTGAATTTATTATAAACAATGTATAATGATAAGAAGCCATATCCAATAGAGATAATGGAAGTACTATAATTTAGAGGTAGAATATATGAAGTTAAGAGAAGAAATAGAGAAATATAAACCATATAATGAGCAAGAAGAAAAAGACAAACAAACAATGTTAAAATATATAGATACATTTGATGACGTGCTTACAAGAAATAATGAATTTGGACATTTTACAGCATCATCATGGGCAATAAATAAAGAAAAAACAAAGGTATTAATGATATATCATAATATATATAAATCTTGGGCATGGACAGGAGGACATGCAGACGGAGAAACAGACTTATTAGCCACAGCCATTCGTGAGCTAAAAGAAGAAACTCGGAGTAAAAAATGTAAAAGTACTTAGTGACGATGTTTTTTCGTTAGAAGTTATATGTGTTGATGGACATATAAAAAAAGGAAGATATGTATCTTCTCATGTTCACTTAAATTTAACATATCTTTTAGAAGTTGACGAAAGAGAAATATTAAAAGTAAAAGAAGATGAGAATAGCGGAGTAAAATGGGTTAATATAGAAGATGTAGGAAAAGTATCTAATGAAAAATGGATAGTTGAAAATATTTATGAAAAGGTAAATGAGAAATTAAAAAAATTGAAGGATTTGTAGAGATTTGACATTAGAGAAAAATTATTGAAAATAAGAGAATTTTAAATAATATAAAAAAATATGGAGAAGTAAAATGCAAAAAAATTTAAAAGATTTATGTTTTGAAATAATACAAAAATGTCCAAACAAATGTAAATTTTGTTCTTCAAATTCATCACAAGACAAGACGCTAATAGTCACAATAGAACAATTTAAAAAAACAATTAATCATCTTATAAAACAAGGCGGAATAGAAGAAATATCAATTTCAGGAGGAGAGCCATTTTTACATCCAAACTTATTTGAAATGGTAAAGTTCTGCAAAGATAATGGAATAAGAACAGTAATATTCACTAGTGGAATAAAAAGAGGCTCTGAAATTCCAGAAGAAAGTATAAAATATATAAAAGATAAGTGTGCACAAGATTTACAAGAAATAGAAGAACATGAACCTTGGAATGAGCGATTAAAAAAGAATGTAAAAGCATTTTATGATAGATGTTTGGAGCCTAGAGAATTTGAAGGAATAACAGAACAGGAATTTGAAAGATTAAAACAATTAGGACTAGATAAAATTGTATTTGATTGGCAAGCATTAGAAGAAACAATTGATAATGAACTAATGGGAAGAAAAAGGTTAAATACATGTTTATGGGAATCTTTAATAAGAGCAAGTAAATCAGGATTAAATGTTGATGTGCATTTTATTCCTATGAAACCAAACTATAGACAATTTCCGGATATAATTGAATGTTTAGAAATGTTAGAAATTAAAAATATAAGTATATTAAATTTTGTGCCTCAAGGAAGAGGTTTAGAAAATAAAAATGAATTGATGCTAAATGAAAAAGAGTTAAAAGAATTTTCAGAAATTTTAAAAAGAGAACAAGAGCATTATAGTGGTAAAATTAGAATTGGTATTCCCTTAAATGAAAGGTTGTCACATTTATGTACAGCGGGAACTGAAAAGTTAGATATAAAATATGACGGAACAGTAATACCTTGTCCAGCATTTAAAGAAATAAGTGCTGAAAAGATGAAAAAATATGGAATAAGTTTGCACAATATATATGAAGATTTAGAAAATGTAGTAATTAATGGAGGAAAAAGAAAAGAGCCTTTGTGCAAACAAATTTACAGATTTCAAGGAAATTTAATAGAAAATGATGAAATATTAAGATGACAAAGCTAAATTGAAATATAAAGTAACCTCAAATTATTGGGCAAAAAGACGGAAAAGGTATATTAAATAAAAAATAATAGAAAATACGGAGGAAAGCAAAAATGAATAAAGAAATAATACAAGTAACAGACTTAAAAGACATGCTAAATAAAACAAGAGAACTATATGGAGACAAACCAGGATACAAAATTAAGATAGAAAAAGGAAAATATAAAATTTATACACATAATGAAATAAGAGACATGATAGACTATTTAGGAACAGCTTTAATTAGTTTAGGACTAAAAAATAAAAGAATAGCAGTTATAGGAGAAAATAGATATGAATGGGAACTTGCATATTTGTCAGTAGTGTGTGGAACAGGAACTATAGTGCCACTTGATAAATCACTACCACCAAATGAATTAGAAGAACTAATCGAAAGATCAGAAATAGAAGCAATATTTTATTCTAAAAAATACGAAGATATAATCGAAAAAATAAAATATAATGACAAGAACAAACTAAAACATTTAATTTCTATGGACTCAGATATACATTTAGAAGGAATATATTCTCAAAAAGAATTGATAGAAAAAGGAAAAGAGTTAGTACAAGCTGGGAATAGAGAATTTATAGATAGTAAAATAAATCCAGAAGAAATGAGAATAATGTTATTTACTTCTGGAACAACTTCAAAATCCAAAGTAGTAGCACTTTCACATAAAAATCTAGTTACCAACATAATGGATTTAGCATCTGTATTAGATATAGATTCAGATGATAGAATGTTATCTTTTTTACCATTGCATCATGTATATGAATGTACTGTTGGAATGTTGCTTTCACTATATGTAGGAGCAGAAAGGTCTTTTTGTGATGGCATTAGACATATAGTAGAAAACTTAAACGAATATAAAATAACATCTGCAGCATTTGTGCCAGCAATATATGAGAGTATGTATAAAAATGTCAAAAGAACTCTTGAAAAAGAAGGCAGACTTTGGCAAATAGAAAAAATGATGGAAGAGTATAAAGATAAGTCAATAGAAGAGAAAAAAGAAGCTTTTCAAGAGATTCATAATATGTTTGGTGGAAATATAAAAACATTTATCAGTGGGGCAGCAGCGTTAGACAAAGGAGTAATAGAAACATTTAGAAATTGGGGAATTAATTTATATCAAGCGTATGGATTAACAGAGACTTCTCCTGTAATAGGTATAGAAACAAAAGAAAACTCTAGAGTTGGTTCGATTGGAAAAGCTCTTCCTCATGTAAAGGCTAAAATAGAAGATGCCAATGAAGAAGGAATAGGAGAATTGGTTGTAAAGGGACCAAGTATTATGTTAGGATATTATAATGATGATGAAGCAACAAAAGAAGTTATGACAGATGGATGGTTTTATACAGGAGATTTAGCAAAAATAGATGAAGATGGTTACATATTTATTTGCGGAAGAAAGAAAAGTGTGATTGTTTTAAAAAATGGTAAAAATATATTTCCAGAGGAAATGGAGAATTTAGTAAATAAAATAGAAGGAGTTAAAGAATCTTTTATTTTCGGTAAACAACAATCTGATGATAGAGAAAATATAAAAATACATGTAAAGATTATATATGATAAAGATATTATGAGAGAAGCTTATAAAGCAGAAACTTATGACGATATTTATAGAGTTTTATCAGATAAAATTAAAGAAGTAAATAGAATGATGCCAAAATATAAAGCAATAAGAGGAATTATAATTTCAGAACAACCATTAATAAAAACAACAACAAATAAAATAAAAAGACAGGCTAATTTAGAATTAATAAAAGATTAAAAAACAATTACTACAAATTATCTACTAGTTCAAAGGTCAATGTAGAAAGGATGATTTCTTAAACAAGCTTCGAATTTGCCGCGGAATGGAGCAAGCCGAGAAGCTTGTTTAAGAAATCATCCTTTCTACATTGACTTCTGAACTACTATCATTTTATGTTTATAAGTAAATAAAACATATTGTTTTTTATAAAAGAATATGCAATAATAGATTTGTGAAAAAGAAAAATAGGAGGGATAGGAATGATTGAAATAAAAAATGTCTCAAAATCATACATAAAAGGAAAAAAGTCAGTAGATGACTTAAATCTTGAAATTAAAAACGGAGAAATATTTGGCTTTCTAGGACCAAATGGAGCAGGAAAAACAACAACAATAAGAATGATAACAGGAATATTAAATATAGATGAAGGAGATATTTTAATAGATGGAAAAAGTATCAAAAAAGAGCCATTAGAAGCAAAGAAAAACTTTGGATTTGTACCAGATAGTCCAGACATGTTTCTAAAATTAAAAGGTATAGAATATTTAATGTTTATGGCAGATGTTTATGATATACCACAAGACAAAAGAAAAGAAAAAATAGAAGAACTTACTAAGAAATTTGAAATATATAATCAATTAAGTAATCAAATACAAAGTTATTCACATGGTATGAGGCAAAAAATAGTAATATGTGGGGCATTACTTTCAGAGCCAAAAAATTGGATATTAGATGAACCAATGACAGGACTAGATCCTAAATCTTCTTATGATTTAAAGGAAATGATGAGAGAACATGCAAAGTTAGGTAAAACTGTATTTTTTTCTACACATATATTGGAAGTGGCAGAAAAACTATGTGATAGAGTAGGAATTATAAACAATGGAAAATTAGTTTTTGTTGGAACATTTGACGAGATGAAACAAAAATTTAAAGAAAATGCTTCACTAGAAGAATTGTTTTTGGAAATTACAGAAAAGTAAAAACAACAGTTAAGATGACTAAGAATGCACACAAATTTTACTTGTGTAAAATTTGTCACTTCGCTCTAAAAGAAGGGATGAGGTTAAATATGGAAAAAGTAATAAAATTAACAAAAATATTTCTAAAAAATTCATTTTCTAATATGGATGCAAAAATGGGAGTTTCTACGAAATCAAAAAGTAAATTCTTATTATACGGATTATTGTTTTTATATTTTGCAGGACTTATCCTATTTTTAGGATATAATCTATTAGAAGGACTAATTTTGATACATCAAGAAACCATATTTGTAGGAATGATTTTATTTGCAATTTTTGGATTAGCAATAGTTCAAACAATATTTTCAAGTATTAATATTTTATATTTTACAAAAGATAGTGAATATTTATTACCATTACCATTGAAACCATATCAAATAATACTTGCAAGAACAAATGTAATGTTAATATCACAATATATAATTATATTTTTGTTGGGATTAATACCACTTACAATGTATGGAATACTAACAGGAGCAGGTGTACTTTATTACTTGATAATGTTATTATCAGTAATATTAATACCAATAATACCTGTATTAGTAATTAGTATAATAGTAATGCTCATAATGAGTTTTGCAAAATTAACAAAAAACAGAAACAAATTTCAACTAATTGCATCATTACTAGTTTTAATAATTGTAGTTGGATTATCAATAGGTTTAAGTGGTACAGATGACAATTTAACTAATGAAGAAATGGCACAAATGGTCGTTCAAGCTAATGGAATGATAGAAATGATAAAGGGATATATACCAACTGTTGATTTCTTAATAGAAGCATTAACAACAAATTCACCATTTACAGCAATTATACAGATATTAAAAACAATAGCAATTACATTAGCAGGATTTATTTTATACATATTAATAGCACAAAAGATATATTTTAAAGGATTAGTTGGAAATTTGTTTGGAGGAGGAGCAACAAGTTCAAATAAAAAAATTAATCAAAAAGAATATAGAAATAGTAAATTATATAAAAGCTATATAGGAAAAGAATTCAAAAATTTAGTAAGAAATCCAGTGTTTTTCATGCAGTGTTTATTACCAGCGATCCTTATACCAATATTAATGGTGGGAATATTTTATATGGGAATGAACAGTAATGAAGCTGAATTAGAACAGATGATGCAGATAATAAATCAAAGTTCTACAAATACATTTATAGTTTCTGGCATTGTTTTAGTAATTATACAATTCTTTTCAATGTTTATATATGTAGCGATTACGGCGATATCAAGAGATGGAGAAAATGCAGTATTTATAAAATATATTCCAGTGCCATTATATAAACAATATATATATAAAATAGTTCCTAATATAATAATGAATATTGTAACAATAGTAATAACACTTGCAATGGCTCAATATATTTTACGACTACCAATTTTTACTTTGATTGCATTATTTATAGTTGCAACTATAATGGGAATATTACAAAGCTTTATTATGATTATAATAGATTTAAAAAGACCTAAGTTAAACTGGGATTCTGAATATGCGGTGGCAAAACAAAATTTAAATTTAATTTTTCCAGTATTGTTAGCAATGATTAATATTGCAATAATAATTGGGACAATTTTCTTGTTAAAAAATATAAATGTATATTTAGGAATTGGTTTATTAGGAATATTATTTACAATATTAACAGTAATAATTAACAAATATTTATATAATAAACAATATGAGCTGGCAGATAAAATATTGTAAGCAGAATTCTTGTGCTAAGAGAGGCATATTAGGTATAAAAAATAAAAATATAGGAGAAAAACATGAAATTAGTAGTAAAAAATCTAAAAAAGAACTTTGAAAAAAAAAAGAAGTATTGAAAGATGTCAACTTTGAATTCGAGAAAGGAAAAATATATGGGTTATTAGGAAGAAATGGAGCAGGAAAAACAACATTTTTCAATTGTCTAAATGAAGACATAGAAATAGATGCAGGGGAGTTTTTTATTGAAGATAATGGAAAGCAAAGAAAAATGGAAGCAGAGGACATAGGCTATGTATTATCAACTCCAAACGTTCCAGAATTTTTAACTGCAAGAGAGTTTTTAAAATTCTTTATTGATATAAACAAAAAAAGAATAAAAAACGAAAAAACAATAGATGAATATTTTGAATTTATGAAAATAGAAAAAGAAGATAGAGATAAATTGTTAAAAGATTATTCAGAAGGTATGAAAAATAAAATGCAAATGCTTGTAAATATAATAGCAAATCCAAATGTTTTATTACTAGACGAACCTTTAACATCTTTTGATGTTGTAATTGCTGAAGAAATGAAACAAATGTTAAGAGAGATAAAGAAAGACCATATTATTATTTTCTCAACACATATAATGGAACTTGCATTAGATTTATGTGACGAAATTGTTATCCTAAATAAAGGAATATTAGAAGAAATAGACAAAAATAATTTGGATAATGAACATTTAAAAAACAAAAGAATTTTTACTTATATATTTGCCATACTTTGTATTTATAATGTACTTAATAAATAGAAGTTCTTCTGTAACACAAGCTATGTTTATGAACTGCGACTATAGTATGCTAACATATAGAATATTTAGAACACCAAAAGTTATTTTAGGAATATTTAAAGAAAGATTAAAAACATTGATAAGAATAAATTTATTACCAGCATTTCTTATAGGTGGAGGATTAGCATTATTATTATATTTATCTGTTTGTTACAACCATATAATGTTAGTACAGAAATGAAAAGTAGTACATACAGAGTAGTACAGAGCTTAACTTATATTGTCAGTTGGTATATGATTCAAATAAAGATGCCGATATTTGGCTTTGGAATTGCAACAATAGTATTCTGTATTGCTTATTGTTTAATTTCATTGTTTTTGGCATACAAATATGCACCAAAAACATTTAAGCTAAGAGCATAAAATATTTAATAAGTGATATATAATAGGAAAGCAATGCTAAGTCGATAATATATGACAATGATGTTAAATTGAAGAATGTAATTATATAAAAATTAAATTAGGAATCCTTAAATTATTAAACGAAAATGAGTTTAATAATTGAGGATTTTTTAAGTTTAAGTTATAGAAATAGCATTTCCTATAATTTAAAAATGTGCGGCTTCTGTTGAATGTGTAGAAAAAGGACTTGACACATATATGCAATTTATCTTAAATATTTTTCAAAAAAGTGTTACTATATTAGAAAAAGAGTCAATATATAAGTGTAAGATATCTTAAAAAGTAAGGGAGTTTAGATCTAAATTGAAAAAGGGAGAAGAAATAAAAAAATACAGAACAAATAATAATCTTGAAATAGAAAAAATCATTGAAGAATACAGTGGATATGTACATAAAATAATAAGAAATATGGCACCTCAATGTTTATCAGCAGAAGACATAGAAGAAATTGTATCAGATACCTTTTTTATATTATGGAAAAATAGAGAAAAGCTAGATGATGAAAAACCATTAAGCCCATATATAGCAGGAATAACAAAAAATCTAGTAAAAGAAAAAAGAAAAGTTATAAATATACATGCAGATATTTCAGATTATGAAAATAGCATACAAGATAAAATAAAAATAGATATGATTTATGAGAATAGAGAAAAAATAAAAACTATAGAAAATATTGTAAAAAATATGAAAGAAGAAGATATTTTTATTTTTAATTTATTTTACTATTCATCAATGAAGCTAAAAGAGATAGCAACTATTTTAAATATTACAGAATTTAATGTAAAAACGAGGCTATATAGAATTAGAAAAAAGATAAAAAAAGAATTATCAAAAGGAGGATATAGCTATGAAGAATAAAGATAATGAAAAAATAATAGAAAATGTAAAACTAAAGATATCTATATCCAACTTTGAGGAAAAGGAGGAGATAGATATGAAGAGTACAAGTAAAAAATTCTTAAAAACAGCAGCAGTGGCTTGCTGTGCATTAGTATCAATAACAGGAATTGTTTTCGCAAAAGATGTAGGGAATTTTATAAGTAATCTATTTGGAAAAAATTCAAGTGAAGGAGTAGATACTGCAGTTAACAATGGTTATGTTGCAGAAGTAGAAACAGAATATCAAAAAGCAGAAGGGATAAGTATAAATGTAGATTCAATAATAATGGATGATTTCAATTTTGCAGCAAATTTCAATATTTCACTAGATGAATCATATAACATCGATGATTTTGAACATGTTGAATTTGAAGATTTGAAAATAGTAGATGAAACTGGTAAAACAGTATTTATTACACATCCGTATGATACAGAATTAGCTTATAAAGGGGCATATAGCTTTTCTGCTACAAAAATAAGTGATAATGAATTACAAGTATCATTATCAGCAACAGGAAATCCAGAACTATTTCCGAAGAGTAAACACTTGACAATATCAATGACTAAAATTTCTACAATTAGCAATTTTTATGAAGGAAATTGGAATTTTGAAGTAGATGTTCCAGAGGAATTTTATAATAGAACATCAACAGTATATAAAGTAAAAAGTTGTAATGATGATAAAACAACATTAACAAAGGCAGTCTTATCAAATACAGCATTTAAAATAGAATTAACAACAACAACAGATAAAATAGATTATGAATTATTGCATACAAGTAATCCAAAAAGCATTTATGACAAAATAGCTCTTCAAAAAGAATATGTGGAAACAAGTGATGGAAAAAGATTTGAAACTGCACAAAGGTCAGATGGGGATGGAGGATATACTTTAACAAGTGACAATACAATTAAATACTATCAAACATTTAATTTAACTTCATTTGATGCAACAGATGAAATAACAGTTCATATATTTACAAATACTGGTGAAGAAATTATTATTGAATTAGAGAAAAGTGAATAAAGAAAAAATTGCATGTAACAGTTCAGAGGTCAAAGGGGAAAGTATCATTTCTTGAGCAAGCTTCGAATGTGCCGTGAAATAAATGTATAAATTCTTAGTTTTAAATAACTGAGGAAGCGTGATTAACGAGAGGCTCGGTTATTTAAAGCTTAGAATTTATAATTTATGTAACAAGCCGAGAAGATTGCGAAAGAAATGATACTTTCCCCTTTGACCTCTGAACTGTTACAATCGCATAGTGAATTCTATGTGATTTTTATTTACAAAGCGAAAAATAAATGGTAAAGTAGTATTTATAACCAATTGATAGGAGAAAAAATAATATGATTTCTATACAGGAAATGAAAAAAAGATTACCAAAAGAATTTATGAATAATTTATCAGAAATGTTTTCACCAATTGTAATAGACAAAATAGTGGCAGGAATGATAAATGATAGATATACAACATTAAGAGTAAACACAATAAAATATACGGCATTAAAATTTATACAGTATTGTAAAGAGCATAATATAAAATTTGAAAGAGTAATATGGTACCAAGACGCATTTATTATTAAAAACATGAAAGAAAAAGAAATACAGAAATTAGACATATATGAAAAAGGATATATATATTTACAGAGTCTATCTAGTATGATACCACCTATTGTTTTAAACCCAAAACCAAAAGAAAAAATACTAGACTTAACGGCTGCTCCAGGAAGCAAAACAACGCAACTATCAGCTTTAATGGAAAACCAAGGACATATTTTGGCAAACGAATTGGACAAGATAAGATGTGAAAGATTAAAATATAATGTTGATATGCAAGGTGCCAAAATTGTAGAAGTTGTGAATGGTAGAGGAGAAAAAATAGGAGAAAAATACCAAAAAATGTTTGATAAAGTTTTACTAGATGCACCATGTAGTGGAGAAGGAAGATTTTGTGCTAGAAATGTTATGTCATATAGAAATTGGTCTTTAAAAACTGTAAAAGATTTATCAAAATTGCAAAAAAAGTTAATAGAAAGTGCATATAAAGCTTTAAAGCCTAATGGAATTATGGTGTATTCAACATGTACACTAAATAAGGAAGAAAATGAATTTATATTGAATTGGGCAATAAACAATTTACAATTAAAGATATTAGATATAGAAGTCGATTTTCAAAAAGCTTTACCGGGATTTTCAGAAGATTTAGATGTGTCTATTAATAAATCAATAAGAATATTGCCATCAAAAGAAATGGAAGGATTTTTTGTAGCAAAATTAAAGAAAATTTAAAAAAGGGAGTAAAAAATGGCAGAAGCAAAATATTATATAGAAATAAAAGATAAAAAAGTACCAGTAATATTAAGAAATTATAGAAATTCAAAAAGAATAATAATATCTTTTAAAGGAAATGTTTTGAACATAAGTAAACCTAGGTATATAAGTTATGAAAAAGTTATGAAAGTTGTAAAAGATAATGAGGAAAAAATATATAATCAATATATGGATATTTTATCACTAGATAGTAAGAAAATTAAACATTGGTATACAGGTGAGAAAATACAATACAAAGGTCAAACATTTATTATTGAAAGACAAGAATATACTAAAAATCAAATAGAAATATCAATAGAAGAAAGTAAAAAGATATTTAGAGTTAAAACTCCAAAAATAGAAATAGAAGAAGTTATGAAAAAATATGTAGATAAAGCAGTAAAAAATTTGTTTGAAAATAATACAGAATACATTATACAAGAAAGATTACCATATTGGAGTAAAAAGATGAATATACCATATAAATCTTTCAAAGTAAGAGATACAACTAGTCAATATGGTAGTTGTAAACCTTCGACAAAGGAATTGTGCTTTAGTTCACGATTAATCATGTTACCAAATGATAAAGTAGATGCTATTATTGTTCATGAACTTAGTCATATAATATATAAAAATCATAATAAGGATTTTTACAATTTGGTAAAAACATATATACCTAATTATGATGAAATTAATAAATGGTTAAAAGATAATGTTGAAAATTTAGCAATCTAGTTAAACTTGGCATTTTTTGAGAAAGTTGTTACAATTTAAAACTTATAACTTATTAAAATAATGGTTATATATTAATATGGAATAAATCTTTCGGCTCAATACAATATTTAAGAATTTGTAAAATGATTTATCGAGCCTCTTTCACTAAGACCCTCTCGTACCTCGAGTACCGTGAACATCCCTCAATAAATCATATAACAAATTCTAAAATATTTCCAATCACATTCAAAATTTATTCCATATTAATATATAACCATTATAAACAATAGATTTCTGTTTTAAACTGTAAGAATTTTCTCAAAAAATGCCAATTTTAAAAGCAATTAAGATAGACAAAATCCAGAATTTATGGTAATATATTGCTGTAAAATAGAAAAAATCTTAAAAATAAAAATAGGGCAATTAATACTTCATAAAATTTTTTTCGACAAAATTTAAAAGTTTGAAAGGAAAGTGGTTAAATATGAAAAATAAATTCTATGTAACAACACCTATATACTATCCAAGTGGAAGATTCCACATAGGAACAGCATATACAACAGTATTAGCAGATAGTATGAAAAGATATCATAAATTAAAAGGCGAAGATACATATATGCTTACAGGAACAGATGAGCATGGGCAAAAAATAGAAGAAAAAGCAAAAGAAGCAGGACAAACACCTAAAGAATATGTTGATAAAATGGCAAAAATGGCAAAAGAATTATGGGCAAAGATGAACATACAATATGATGACTATATACAAACAACAGAAGAAAGGCACGAAAAAATTGTTCAAAAAATATTCGAAATATTTCTAGAAAAAGGAGATATTTATAAAGGGGAATATGAAGGACTATATTGTGTACCTTGTGAGACATATTTTACACAATCACAACTAGTAGAAGGAAAATGTCCTGACTGTGGTAGAGAAGTAATACCAATGAAAGAAGAAGCCTATTTCTTTAATATGAAAAAATATGTAGACAGATTATTAGCTTATTATGATGAACATCCAGATTTTATAAAGCCAGCTTTCAGAAAAACGGAAATGATAAAAAACTTTATAGAACCAGGGTTAGAAGATTTGTGTATTACAAGAACCAGTTTTGATTGGGGGATAAAAGTACCGTCAGATCCAAAACATGTAATATATGTTTGGCTAGATGCTTTAACAAATTATTTAACTGCGTTGGGATATTTATCAGATGATGATGCATTATTCCAAAAATATTGGCCAGCAGATTTACAAATAGTGGGAAAAGATATTGCAAGATTTCATCTTATTTATTGGCCTATATTCTTAATGGCATTAGACTTACCATTGCCAAAAACTATACTAGTTCATAATTGGATTATGATGAAAGACGGGAAGATGTCAAAATCAAAAGGTAATGTTATTTATCCAGAGACATTAATAGACAGATATGGATTAGATGCAACAAGATATTTTTTATTAAGAGAAATGCCAGTGGCACAAGATGGCTTTTTCTCACCAGAAGCATTTATAGAAAGATATAATTTTGATTTATGTAATGATTTAAGTAATTTATTAAACAGAACTGTATCTATGGTAAATAAATACTTTGAAGGAATAGTACCAACATATAATGGAACACCAAATGAAGCGGATAAAGAATTAGAAGAATATAGTGAAAAACAAATAGTAGAATTTGAAAATAAATTAAATGAATATGAAATAGCAAATAGTCTTCAAGAAATATGGAATTTAATTTCCAGAACAAATAAATATATAGATGAAACAATGCCATGGGCATTGTCTAAAGAAGAAGAAACGGAAAAATTAAAATCTGTAATGTATCATTTAATTGAAAATTTAAGAAAAATTGCTATATTAATAAAACCATTTATGAATGACACAGCTGATAATATTTTAAGACAAATTGGAGTAAAGGAAGCAAATTTGCAAAATTGGGAGAGTCTAAAAATATACGATAAAAATGGAGGTCAAAAAGTTATTGAAAAAGGAGAGCCAATTTTTATGAGGCTGAATGCAGAGGAAGAAGTAGAGTTTATAAAACAAGCAATGAAAGGTAATTAATTTTTTAGAAAGTAAAAAATATCGAAATTTAAAAAGGGATGTAGAAAAATGCCAAGAGATGATATTTATAAAATAGAAACAAATGACAAAATAAAGATAGATAAAAAATTAATAATCATTTTAGCAATTATTTTAGTATTAATATTATTAATATTATCTATGAATAATATTATAAAAATAATAAAATCAGGACAAGTATATAGAGAGTATGAAGAACAATTAATATCGCTACAAAAAGAGGAAGAAAAAAAGAAAATAGCAGAAGAAGTGGAAAAAGAAAGAATAAGGCAATCTAAAATTCCTAAATTAACAGAGCTTGGAAGAACAAATATAGATACTATTTATAAATCAGATACAAAGAGGGCATTTTTAACTTTCGACGATGGACCGTCATCTGTTACATCACAAATATTAGATATATTGAAACAAGAAAATGTAAAGGCTACATTTTTTGTATTAGGAGCAAAAGTAAAAGAAAAGCCAGAAATTGTAAAAAGAATGTATGATGAAGGTCATTATATAGCTAATCACGGATATTCGCATTCATATTCCACAATATATGCATCACCACAATCTGTATTGGATGAATTTAATCAGTGCAATGAAGCAGTAAAAGAAGCAATAGGTGTTCCTGAATATAATTCACATCTATTTAGATTCCCAGGAGGACTTGTAGGAGGAAAATATGCAGATATTAAAAGCCAAGCAAAACAACTCTTAAATGAAAATGATATACTTAATATAGATTGGAATGCCTTGACAGGTGATGCAGAAACATCAAAACCAACCCAAGAATTTGAGATGCAGAGGTTATCTCAAACTGTCGGAGATAAAAATAGTGTAGTTATATTAATGCATGATGCACCTGCTAAAAAGGTGACAGCAGATACATTGCAACAAATAATAGCATACTTAAGAGAAAGAGGATATGAATTCAAGAACTTTTATGAAATTATAAAATAATATATAAAATTTCAAGAACGGTGCTTTGCTCTAAGACTGCACACGAATTTTACTTGCGTAAAATTGGTGCAGAACAAAGACACGGGCTTTTCAAAATGTTATAAACAGATAAAATGCTTAAAAAGCCTGCTAGTGTTCTTAGCTAAAAGTTCTACTATTAAAAAACAAAAGAGGTAAAATTGAGTGGTTTATGGGTAGAACCTTATAAAAAACCTAAATAAATAAAGCAAGGAGAAAAAATTGGAAAACTTAGAAAAAAAATTAGAATATTTAGGGTTAAATCTTTCAAGAATACCAAAAATATTTAAACAATTTGAGCCTTTAGAATTTAGAATACCAAAATTTTATGATGAAAAACAATATAAACAATATAGATTTCTTCCTGTTAAAGATATACAAATATTATTATCTCCAACAACTAGATTAGACGAACTAGAAGAAAAATACAAAAAAGCAAGTCCGCTTTTTGAGTATTTAGATTCAAAAAGCGAAGAAAATATACCTAAACATGCCACTTTTTTAAAAATGCTTGACCAAATTAGAATTGAAGACATAGAAAAAGTTGAAACAGAACAAGAAAACTTGAATAGAGAAATACCATTTAAAGTTAAATTTGAGGGAAATTATTTATGGCAAATATATTATTCAGAAAATACAGATAAATATTTTATGTTAGTACCAACAGAGGACTCAGATTATTCAACATTTTTTTATTTATTAAAAAAGCAACTAGAAAAGAAAAAAACAGATAAGATATTTGTTCCAATTAGAAATGTTGCTTATAGTACGAATTATTTAAAAAAATCAGAATTTGAAGATGTTGTAAATTACTTGTGGCTATTTACAAAAGATTGGCCATTAGTATATGAAGTCTTTGATAAAGAAAACGAGCTAAGTATACAAATAGTTGGAGAGACGGAGGTATATGAAAAAATAAAAAGTCCGTATAAAATTGTATTGAATAATCAATTAGAGGCAAGAAGATTTTATAAATTATTGAAAGCTTTATTCATTTTACAAACTGAATTGCCACATTATTTTAATTTTAGAACTAATATAGATAAAAAAGGCAAAATTCAGTTCTTGTCAGATAATAAAATAGTAGAATTATCAAATATGCCAGAATGGATAAATTATCAATACAGAAGGGGATTGAAAAGAAAAAAACAAGTAGAAGAGTTAATAGAAACAGATACTTACAAATTAAACAACTTAAAAGAGGAAGCAGCTTTACAAGAAATAGAGTACTTAGCAAAAGAAAAACAAATATCAACATTTTTGGAGTGTAAAAAATCATTTTTTGGAAAATTTAAATATTATTTTAAATATAATAAAAAGAAAAATAAGAATAAGATGAGAGACAATGATGATACCGTTGTAAGAAAGAAAGTTGATAAAAAAGAAAAAAGACCAGTAAAAAAAGAAGAAAAAATAAGAATAAAGAAAAACTATACAATTGAAGAATTAATAGAGTTTTACAAAGAATATGAAAAACAAGAAGAAACATTAAAAAATCTTGTTATGGACATAAACGCATTAAAATTAAAAAATAAAAATATGAAGAAGAAAATAGAAAATGCGATAATGTATATAGAAGAAATAGATAGCCATAAAAAAAGCATTTTTGAATTCTGGAAATATAGTAATAAAGATGAAGTAGCAGCATTAGCTGAAGGGGAAGAGGAAGAAGTCAATATTATAAAAACTATAAGCAAAATATTTGATTATGAAGAAGATTTCGAAGAGTTTGGAAAGACAATGGATAAGCTACAAAGAAAAAAGCTTACAAAAGAAGAAACTGACAGTATATATTTAACAACAACAGATGTACTAGGAATATTAAATAAAGTTAAATTAAATGAAGCTACTCCAAAAGAAATACAGGCAAGTCTGATAGATTTAAAAAAGCAAGCTAGAGAAGAAAAAGTATTACTAGAAAATGATGAATTTGATATTTTCGGAGGAATAGCTCAAGATAGTACGAAAATTTCTAAAATAGCAAATAAAAGACATAGAGAAGTGCCAAAGGATAAATTCAACATTTTGGAAATAAATAAAAATACTAATCCAATAGGGTATAAACTTAGCTTAGAACAAGTAACTGAAAATATAAAAAAAGCATTAAGAAAAGTTGTAGTATCAGAAGATTTGCCTGTTTATATGGCAACAACAGATGAAGGGCTAAATAAAAAGAAAATAAATGTATTTAATATTAATCCAGAAAAAGAAATACAAGAATTTTTAAAAAGAAATGATAGTGAAGAAATAAATTTCTTTAAAGTAAATTTGAAGAGAGGAACAAATGCTATCAGTTGTACAAATTGTATTTTTTATGATAATCAGAATAAGACATTGCCGATAGGACAGGAGTTATCTTCAAAAATTATTGTTGATACAACAAAGATAGAATTGAATTTAAAAGAAAAAACAGCATTTAAAATAGTAAAGTTTGAGAATAAGGAAGACGATTTTTCTGATATCGAAATAAAAAATATAAATGTATTAGAGTATGATATAGAATAAGTAGGAATTTATACATCTATTCCACGTCACCATTCGAAGCTTTCTCAAGAAATCATTTTTTCTTCAATCGCGGAACTATTAATAAATAACATAAAAACTTTCATTGCATATAATATTGTAAATATATGAAATGGAGGTTTTTATTTTGAAATATGTAAAAAAAATAATAGGATTTGTTTTAATTTTTACAATTGTAGTAATGCTGAATTTGAGTAGTACATACTCAATGACACCAGTTTCTAATCTTGTGTATGAAGGAATAGATGTAAGTAATTGGCAAAGATATATTAATTATAGCCAAGTAAAAGCAAGCGGGATAGAAGTCGTTTATATAAAAGCAAGTGAGGGAACAACATATAAAGATCCATACTTTGAAACAAATTATCAAAATGCAAAAGCAAATGGACTGAAAGTTGGATTTTATCATTTTTTAACAGCTAGAAATACACAACAAGCTAGAGCACAAGCTCAATTTTTTGCTTCTGTAATTAGTGGTAAATCGCCAGATTGTAAATTAGCTATGGACTATGAACAATTTTATGAAGGCAATTCTATTGCGGAAATTAATCAAATAGCACAAGCTTTTATGGAAAGGTTACAAGAATTAACAGGAAAAGAGGTTATAGTATATAGTAATTTAAATGATGCAAGAAATGTGTTTAATTCAGAAATATCAAGTAGATATCCATTATGGCTGGCATATTGGGGAGATTACAACAATTTACAAAATATATCTTCAAATTGGCAAATATTTGAAGGCGTTCAATATACAAACAAAGGAGTTGTACCAGGAATTAATGGATATGTAGATAGAAACAGATTTACACAAAATATTTTGCTTGAAGAATGTACGGAATGTCCAAGTACAGAACCACCAGAGCCTGAAGAGGGGCAAGAAAATGGTCAGGAAAGTTATTACATAGTGAAAAGTGGAGATACTTTAAGTTCGATTGCTAATATTTATAATACAACAGTACAACAAATTGTAGAAATAAATGGAATTTCAAACCCAAATCTTATTTTCCCAGGTCAAAGGTTGAGAATTCCAGTAGGCTCTTATAGTACCGAACCTAATGAAATGGGTCATATTGTTTATACAGTAAGAAGAGGAGATAATTTATGGAATATTTCAAGAAAATATGGCACAACTGTACAGGAAATAGTACAATTAAATAATATTTCTAATCCTAATTTGATTTTTCCAGGACAAAGATTGAAAATACCTAAAGCTTCAAATGTTTCTAACAAATCTGTATATTATACTGTGAGAAGAGGAGATTCTTTATGGAGAATTTCTAGATTGTATGGTGTTTCTGTTAGATATTTGGCTAATTTAAATAATATTAGAAATCCTAATTTGATTTATGTTGGTCAGATTTTGAAAATTAAATAAGATAAAAATGGTGCCAACGAAGTAGTTATCTACAACTTTTTAGCTCTCTTGACGATTGATACAAATATCAATCAATTTATTAAAGTATACCATATTTTTTATAAATTGCAATAAGTTTTTCAATTTAA
>CALXJX010000028.1 GCA_944388735.1 uncultured Clostridia bacterium | reverse complement strand
ATAGCTTCTTCCCATGCTTTATCATAATCTCTTTTTTCATTTTCCTTTATAGCTTCTTCCCATGCTTTATCATAATCATTCTTTTCTTTTACATTATATTTTTCATACAATTTGTTTATATTTTTATTCAATCTATTCAATTTTCTTTCATTCTTTTTAACTTGCTCAGAAACTATTTTAAAATCACTTTCGTATTTCAATAATTCTTTTGGTTTAACTAATTTGCCATCTTCTATTTGATATTTTCCTTCTAAGTCTTTTATTGCTACTTCTAACTGTTCTTTATCCTTTAATAATATATCTTGCTCTGCTTGAATATTATCTCTTTGTTCATGCCATTTATATGAATTTTCCTTAGTTTTTTCTAGACTTGCTATTTCCTTATCTATGCTCTCTAAATCTCTCTTATATTCTTTTTCTTCTTTTGTAATATCATAATCTCCATCTTCATTTTTTTCTAGCTTCCCGCTTAATTTAATTATTTCTTCATTTATCTGCTCTTTTTCTGAGTTCAATTTTTTCAATTCTTCATTTAAGATTTCATTTAAAGATTCTTCCATAATATTCCCCTTTCATATATTACAAAATTTATCACTTAGTATAATTGTACCATTATTTACATATTTTTTCAACATTTTTATGTAAATTATGCAAATAATAGTAACAGTTCAGAGGTCAAAGGAGAATTTTATAGTTTTAAAGTTATATCAAATACAATTTCCTATAACTAAAAAAAAGAGCTTTACTCAAACTCTTTCAAACTTCTCTCTGCTAACATCATATATCTTTCCTTTTTATCTTTAACTTTCTTTCCAGGAAGTTCTGGTAAAATACCAAAATTTGCATTCATAGGCTGAAAATTAGAATTAGGTGTAGAAATATATTTAGCCAAAGAACCGAATAACCGTATTTTTAGAAAAAACTATCTTAAAATCTTCATTTGAGCTTAAAAAATCTTGTCTTATATCTCTATCTAGTAATTTTTCATAAAAATTTGCTGCATTTAGAGCTGCAACGAGACCAGAAGAAATAGACTCAACATACCCTTCGACACCTGTAATTTGTCCAGCAAAATAAATATTTTTATTCTTCTTAAAATTATATGTTTCATCAAGCAAATCAGGAGAATTAATATACGTATTTCTGTGCATTACCCCATATTTTATAAACTCAGCATTTTCTAAGCCTGGTATCATACTAAATACTCTTTTTTGTTCTCCAAACTTCAAATTTGTTTGAAATCCAACTAAATTGTACATGCTTGCACCATTATCATCTTGTCTTAGTTGAACAATTGCATAAGGTCTCTTAGCAGTCCTTGGATCATCAAACCCAACTGGCTTTAATGGTCCAAACCTTAAAGTATCAATTCCTCTTTTAGCCATAATTTCTATTGGCATACAGCCTTCAAAAACCTCTCTCTTTTCAAATTTATGTAATGTTACAACTTCCGCTTCCACAAGCTCTTTCCAAAAATTTTCATATTCTTCTTCATTCATTGGTAAATTAATATAACTTTTCTCTTGCTTTTCCTGTCTTTCTTTCCACTCTTCAATAGTCTCTTCCTTTTTCTTCTCTTGACTATATCTATCTCCATAAAAAGCAATATCAAAATTTATACTCTCCTTCGTAATAATTGGAGCTGCAGCATCATAAAAATATAGTTTATCTTGCCCAGTAATTTCTTGAATTTGTTGTGCTAACTTCTCAGAAGTAAGTGGTCCTGTGGCAACAATAACTATCCCATCTTCTGACAGCTTTTTTATATCTGTTACTTCCTCACGTATTACTTCAATAAAAGAATTTCTTTCAATTTCTTCTGTAACTCTTTTAGAAAACTTCTCTCTATCAACTGCCAATGCTTGGCCTGCAGGAACAGAAGTTTCATCTGCAATCTTTATTAGCAAAGAATCTAATCTTCTCAATTCTTCTTTTAAAAGACCAGCTGCATTCGTTAATAAATTAGACTTAAATGAATTACTACATACAATTTCTGCTAATCCAGCTTCACTATGTGCAGGTGAAAATTTTATTGGTTTCATTTCATATAACTTTACTTTTATATTCCTTTTAGCTATCTGGTAAGCTGCTTCGCTTCCAGCTAACCCTCCTCCTATAATTGTAATAAAATCTTTCATATCAAAATCCATTCCTTTCTTGCTTTAACATACACATAGCTAAATAAACAATATTTTTTATCTTAAATCTTTTTCATCTTCTTTTTCTTCTTCTTCTCTGTATTCATTCCAAGATTGGAATTCGTCTGAATTTCTATGTTCTTCTTGCAATTTTTCGTACCTCAAATTTGCTAATTGTTTTTTCTTATCTAAATAATCTTTAGCATCATACTCCAATAGCTCTGTTTTCATTGTATCGTATATTTCTATAATTTTTTCCAGTATTTTTATCAGTTCTTTATTATTTCTTGCTGTATCATATTGTAGTAAAAGCTCGTTTAACAAATAATTAAGCTCCTTTTCTCTTTTTTCATCTTTTTTTCTTTCATACTTTTCAAACCAATTTTCCATTTCTACAATCATTCCTTTCCAAGGTGTAAATCTAATTGAAAAAGCTTTAACTTTTTATCCTTATTACAACCTTTTTGCATAATAATCTGTTTGGATTGAAGCTCAGTTGTTAGTTATAATACTCTTTTATTTAATATAACATTAATATTTAGTCAAATAAACTCATTATCTCTTCTTTAGATAACTTGTTAATAAATGATGTTTTTGTACTCAACATATTATCTATCAGTTCTGCCTTCTTTTGTTGTAATTCATATATTTTTTCCTCTATTGAATTTTTAGTTATTAATTTATAAACTTGTACATTATTTTTTTGACCTATCCTATAAGCTCTATCAGTTGCTTGATTTTCAGTCGATAAATTCCACCACGGATCATAATGTACGACCATATCTGCACCTGTTAAGTTTAATCCTG
Organism: uncultured Clostridia bacterium; assembly: GCA_944388735.1. Taxonomy (GTDB): domain Bacteria; phylum Bacillota; class Clostridia; order TANB77; family CAG-508; genus CAG-269. The sequence continues at coordinate 16,955 of CALXJX010000028.1, read as the reverse complement.
TTCCTCCTGCTTTTAGTGATATTAAAAACAATTTTATTTCAGGGTTTTCATTAAATTCATCTACTAATTGAATTCTCTCGTCAACCTTTGTAGCTCCTGTCAATTTAAAATACTTAATGGCTCTATTATTTAATTCCTTTTCTATTATAGGAAACATTGATGTATATCCAGAAAATAATAATATCTTATGACCTCCATTTGTTGCATCTTCAATTATTTCCATACATTGGTCTAATTTACTACTTCCTTCTGTATAATCAGCTAAAAACAGACTTGGATGACAACAAATTTGTCTTAATCTTGTCAATGCGGCTAATATTTTTATATGGCTTTTTTCTAATCCCTCTTGTTGTAATTGTTCTGCTACCTCTTGTTTTGCTTGAACTAGATATTTCAAATATATTGCCTTTTGTTCTTCTCCCATTTCATTATTAAGAACTGTTATTGTCTTTTCAGGTAATTCTTTTAATACTTCTTTTTTATTTCTTCTCAATATAAATGGTTCTATAAGCATTTTTAACCTAGCCATTGCTTTTTCATCATTATCTTTTACTATTGGTGTTTCATATATTGTTTTAAATTTTTTATATGAAAACAAATATCCTGGCATTATAAAATCAAATATTGACCACAACTCTGACAATGAGTTTTCTATTGGTGTTCCAGTTAAAGCAAATCTAGTATCAGCTTTTATTTTTTTAATAGATTTTGCATTTTGTGTATTACTATTTTTTAAATATTGAGCTTCGTCTGCTATCACATATCTAAATGTATACCCTTTTTTCTCATATAATTCGATATCCCTTTTTAATAAATCATAAGAAGTAATAACTAAATTATAATTATCAATTTGATTAATCTGGTGCTTTCTCTCAGCAAGTGTGCCTCGAATGACTAAAGTACTTATATCTTGTGCGAATTTTTTAACTTCATTTTGCCAATTCAATGTTAATGAACTAGGACATATTACCAAACTAGCTTTTTTTTGTTGATTATCTGTATTTTGTATATAATCAACTATAACTGACAGCATTTGTACAGTTTTTCCAAGACCCATATCATCTGCAAGAATCCCTCCAAAATGATATTTGTCCAATGTTTTTAACCATTTATATCCTGTTTTTTGGTAATATCTAAGTATCTCTGATAGATTATTAGGTACTGTTACATCTTCCTCTAATTGTTCTTTATCTAAACCATTTACCATTTCCCTATATTCTACATTTTTACTTACTTGAGTTCCTCGTATATTTTTTAATAATCTATTTAAATATAGAGATCTATTTGGTGGTAATTGTATTTCTCCTTTTTCGATATCTTTATAGTCAATATCCATACCAGTTATTAATTTATCCAAAAACTCGACTTCTTTGTTATCTTCTAATTCTAAAAAACTACCGTCTTTTAATCTATAATATTTTTTCTTTAGATGATATTTTTCCATTATTGTTTCTAGTTCTTTCATGTCTATGTTGAAGTCTTTTAAATCAACTGATAAAATATCGTTTTCTATTTTGACACCTAAAGCTCCTAATTTTGGCTGTCTTATTTGCTTTGATTTAAAATTTTCTGTTACTAGTACTTCATATTTTTGCATATAATACTCTATATCTTGCGTTAAAAATTGATATATCAATTCTTCATTTGGTAAGATAAATCTTAAATTTTGTACATCTAACATGAATCCTGTTTTTCTAAATACATTTAATGCTTTTGTCTCTTCTATCATGTTTCTTGGAAATTTAAATTTTATTTTTTCGTCTAATGGATTAAATTCTATATCTTCATAACAAAATTTCACATCTGCTACCATATAATCATTTTTATCAAAGTCTAAAAATACTTTTACTGCTAATTCTTTTGGTTTATATTGCTCTATTTCATTTTCTAATTCACTATCTATTTTTATTGCTTTCTTCACTTTTGGTATAACAACTGAAAATAATTGTGTTAATTCTTGTTTTCCTAGTGTTACTTCTGCCATATAGTTTTGTCTAAACATTTCTAATAATTTTAAATTTGTCTTTTCAAATTCTTTTGTACATCTATATAATTTTTCTTCGTCTAAAAGATATTTGTAATTTTTCCCTTTAATAATTGATACTTTGAAGATTTCTATATTAGGTAAAATAATATATGTATTGTCATCTTTCTTTTTCAGTATAAATTCTATTTTTGGCTGTTCTTCAGTAAATTTTACCATTTTAGTGTTATAGTCTTTTTGAAATTCTACATCTTTTCCGTTTAAAACATCAAACAAATCGTCTATACCGCTATTTCCTAAAACTATATTCATTTCGTTTAATGCTTTTCCATAGTATCTATAATTACTATTAGCATTTGAATTTGCATATTTTATAATTTCTGCATATTTCATAACAAAGTCCAATAGCTTTTGGCTTTCCTTTTCAAATATTTCTCTTGTATGTATAAATTGTAATTTCTGACCATATTTATAGTATTCTTTATTTATCATTCTTGTATAAAATTCTGATAGGTCTTTTATCTTATACATTCTCTTATTTCCAATTTTAAATTCTGCTTTCATATCTCCAGTAAATTTATCATAAAATATTTTTGGCTCTAATTTTATTGTACCTTTATTTTTTATTTCTGTGTCTTCATCTTCTATTGCTTCTATTTCTTCATTATAAAATGTTGTTACTAGCTGTCTGAAGTTTCTATATTCATTGCTGTTTTCTTTCCTATTTAAAATCTTTTCTATATTTGCATTTTCTTCTACCTTATTTCTTTCTTCCATTAATTCCATAACTGTTGCTAATGTATGTTTGCATACCCCATAAGTATTGTAATAATCTTGACATTCGCATGTTATATCTTCTACTTCTCCATTTTTAATGTGTATGTATGTTCTATATGGCTCTGTACCTACTACTATTCCACTTACTTCGAAGTTATATTGGTTCTCATATTCTATGTTTTTTATTGTTACTCTTCCTGCTTTTTTATATGATTTTGCTTTTTCTGTTCTGGCTTCTCCGGCACTTTCGCACAATTTATCTAAAATTTCTTGATTTATTATCATAATTTTTACTACACCTCTTTTTGTGTATGTTTTTCTTGGCTAATTATTATATAATAAATCGCTCAAAATTACAATATATATTGTAAAATAGTTCTCAATTTGCTATAATATAGTTACTATTCACAGCCTCTATAATAAGCTAAAAAATGTTGATATATTAATATTGAATAAATTTTGAATGTGATTGGAAATATTTTAGAATTTGTTATATGATTTATTGAGGGATGTTCACGGTACTCGAGGTACGAGAGGGGCTGAAAAATTTATGAAATATTAATATATCAACATTTTAAGTACTAATTTTAAGCTGTGAATAGTAACTAATATATATTAGAAGAAATGGCATATTATAAATCAAAAACCTCTTATTCTACAAAACGAATAAGAGGTTTATTTTATATCCCCGTCCAAGCGAGTTTTTTTTTATTATTCACAAGGTTTTTGTAATATTTAGCAATAAGCTCGTCCAATTCGACACTAAGCCTATATGTAACATCATAATCATCGCCATTTTCGATGCTTTTATTTAATTTATCTCTTAATTTACAAATTTCCTCGTTTAACATACAATCCTCTCCTTTTTATTCATATTTATCTTTCGTATAATTATAAATTACCACATAATATTCCTCAAGTCAAGTATTTTCAATGGTTTTTAGCAACTTTCGTATGACAGGTTTTGAAGAATTTCGACACTTTATGACAGCAAAAAACGGTATTAATATCTATATTATATAAACACCGTTTTTATCACAATTTTCTTAAATATTTTATTATACAAATTATCTTAATTTTTCACAATAGAAAGTACCATTTTATCTTCTTTAAATACATTATCTAACACTTGCTTTAAATATTCTACATTTATACCTTCTATCTCTTCTATATAATCAAAGCTGATAATACCCTTAAAATAATCGCTCAAAAACATTCTAGCCTCATCTACTACATCATTAAACTCTTTTACATATCCACCATAGATCATCTTTTTCATTCTATTAAAATCTTTTTCATTAATTCCATTTATTTTAAATTTTTCAACTTGTTTTTTAAACCTTTCATATAATACTTCTGGATTTGTAGATTGACCAGTTATAATTACGTGAGCATAAGTTTTAGAAAATTCATAATCTAAACTTGGTTGCTCATATATAATTCCTTCATTATATAAATTTTTATAAAGTTCTGAGCTTCTTCCTATTAGCAAGTTTAACAATATCTCTATTGATAAATGTTTTTTTACAATTTCATTTTTATTTTCTGTATTACAATTTTCTCTACTATCTTTTATTCCTATTGCATATAAAGGCTGACTAACTTCTAATTTTTGCTCTATCTTTTCTTTTACAATACCTCTTGGCTCTTCTGGATAAATCCTTTTAATTTCCCCATTTGATTTAGTTTCAATTAATCTTTTTTTAACTTCTTCGATTATTTCTTCCGGTTTAAAGTCTCCACATATTACTAATGCCATATTTGACGGATTATAAAATGTATTATAGCATTTATATAATATTTCTTTATCTATTTTGCTTATAGATTCTATTGTTCCAGCTATATCTAATTTTACAGGATTATTATGATACATTGCCTCCATTGCATTTAAGTAAACTCTCCACTCCGGATAATCTGCATACATATTAATCTCCTGTCCTATAATTCCTTTTTCTTTTTCTACATTTTCATCTGTAAAATATGGATGTTGTACATAATCCATAAACTCATCCATTGCTTCGTAAAAATTATCTGTACACTCGTATAAATATGCTGTATGGTCATTTGTAGTATAGGCATTTGCATTAACTCCTAATGCTGTTAATGTATCTAAACTATTTGTTCCATTTTCTTGTTCAAATAATTTATGTTCCAAAAAGTGAGCTACTCCCATTGGTACTTCTGTTTCTTCCTTTTCTCCTGGTACAATAAATTTACTATCGTTTGAACCATAGTTTGTCCCCCATATTATATATTTCTTTTGAATTCCACTTTTAGGTATAATCATAACTGTTAATCCATTATCTAATTTTTCTATATATAGCTTTTCTTTAACCTTTAGGTTTTCAACTACTTGCATTTTTTTCACATTCCTTTCTGATTGATTAAATACCATTTACAATTACTTTTTAATTTTAATCTTTTAAAAAGTAAATTGTATTTATACTAATTTTATTAGCTATATCAATAACATTTTGTTTTGTCACTTTTTGAATTCTATCCATATATTCTTTTACTGATATAACATGGTTTGTTAACTCTTGACCTAAATAGTATGTTATTTCTGTATCCTGCTCATCTTCGATAGTTTTTATTGTTGCTATAATTCCTTTTTTAGCATTTTCGATTTCTTCTTCTGTAAAATCTCCTTTTTTCATATCATCAATTTGTTTTTTTATTAATTCTACTGCTTTTTCATAATTTGAAATTTCTATTCCGCAATTTATAAATATATTATTTTTATATCTTAAATAACTAGAACTTGCTACATAAGCTAAATGTGCTTTTTCTCTTACATTTTGGAACATTTTTGAGTTAGCTGAACCACCTAAAATGCTATTATATACCAAAACATCATATTTTAGGTCTTCATTATCAATATTTACATCTAGTCCTAATACCAATTTTCCTTGAGTTACATCCATAGATTCTGTAACAGTATTTTCTTGTTTTTTCTCTTTTATATTATTGTTTGAAACAACATAGTCTGGAGTTCTTTGCTCTAAATTCATTATGTTTTCATTTTTCAAAATTTCTTCTTCTATATTTTGATTTATTTTACCTGATATAAATATATCTATCTTACATGTTTCTATTAATTTTTTATATGCTTCATACAAGTTGCTTTCATCTATATTTTCCAAATCTTCTACATATCCGAATTTATATAATCCGAAAGGCTTATCTTGGTACATTTCTTCTATACACCTATCTAAGGCGTATCTTGCCTTATTATCAATTTTACCTTCTATTCTTTGCTTTAAATTACTCTTTTCTTGCTCTACATATTCTTGTTTAAATTTTCCGTTTTCAGTTATTGGATTAAATACAATATCGAGTAATTTTTCTACTGATATTTTCAACAAATTTTCTCCACCTTGTGGTAAAAAGTTATCATTTAATGTTTCTACATAAAATTTTAATACTTGATTGTCTCCTGTTTTGTCTAATCCACAATCAAAACTTGCTCCATACATTTCTTCCATTTGCATACTTATTTCTTCTTGTGTTGGCATTGTTTTTGAGCCTCTTCTTAATATTGCTGATATTAGCGCATTTGATGTTACTGTTTTTCTATCTAATTTTGTCGTTAAAAATACAGCTATTAGATTTGTTTTGAATTTGTCTGTATTGATTGTATGAAGTTTTATTCCTTTTTTTAATTCTTGTTCTTTATGTTCCATTGCTTTTCCTCCTTCTCTCACTTATTATACTTCATTTTATATTTATTATTCAATATTTTTCCATATTTATCTTAATAGTTTGTTACTAATTGCAGTTTCTTATAACTTAAAAAAGAGTTATAAGTATTACTAATACTCTAACTCCTATTTTTATTTATACTAAAATTTTCTTTTTCTCGCTGCCTCTGATTTTTTCTTTCTCTTAACACTAGGTTTTTCATAATGTTCTCTCTTACGAACTTCTTGTATAACTTGATCTCTAGCACATTGTCTTTTAAATTTTCTTAAGGCATCTTCTATATTTCCATTATTAACTTTTATCTCTGACATTAAATTCCCCTCCTTCCGGTCTATATGAAAACGGTATGTTGGGATAACCCTATAACGATATTCATTATACATTATATGTAAAGACTTGTCAATAGCTAAAATTTTGGTTTTTCGATTTTACAGTTCAGAAGCCAAAATACTAAAACTTAGATTGTCGTAAAAGTTAAAATACCAATAGGAGAAGGATGATTTCTTTCACAATCTTCTCGGCTTGCTCCATAAATTATAAATTCTAAGCTTAAAATAACCGAGCCTCTCGTTAATCACGCTTCCTCAGTTATTTTAAGCTAAGAATTTATACATCTATTCCGCGGCACATTCGAAGCTTGCTCAAGAAATCATCCTTCTCCTATTGGTATTTTAACTTTTGTAAACTATTTACCAAAAAGACTACCAATCCAATTAAATAGTGGATTTTCAAATAAAAGTTCCCTCATCCAACCATTAGTAAATGGTATAAACCATAATATAACTCCTATCAAAAGCACTACAATAATTGTCAACACAATAGCTATTGCATCTTTTTTAGTCATTTCTTTAAATTCTTCTCTTTTTGGTCTGCTTGAATATAACTCTTTTGTTAATTCAACAAGTCCTGCAAAAGTACCTACTTTTGATTTATTTTTTCTCCTTGTTCCTTTATTCTCATGGTTTCTTACAATATTTTCATTTTCAGTTACTTCATTATCCGTTTGAGTTTGATTACCATTAAAATTTTCATCTTTTTGATACTTTTTAGTATAAAACTTTTCTATTTCTTTCTCTAGTTCAGCATCATATTGTTCCTTTAAAAATTCATCTGTCAATACTTCATAAGCTTCATTTACTTCTTGCATTTTCTTCTCAGCATATTTCTTTTTCTCACCAAAATATTGATCTGGATGATATTTCTTAACCAAAACTCTATATGCCTTTTCTATTATTTCTTTTGATGCTTTCCTATTAACTTCTAATATTTCATAATAATTCTTCATAATTTTCTTTCCTCATTAGATTTTATGAATTTATTTTATACTAGATTTTAAAAAATATCAATATGATATAAGAAAAAAGCTGTAAATTGGTAACAGTTCGTTACTACTCACAGCTTAAAATTACTATTTAAAATGTTGATATATTAATATCTTATCCGAAAATCGCTTCGAATTCATCTGCTTCAATCTTTTCTTTCTCAAGTAAGATTCCAGCAACTTGATGTAGTTTATCTACATTATCAGACAATATTTGTTTTGCTCTATTATATCCTGTATCAACAATTTTCTTAGTTTCTTCATCAATAATAGCTGCTGTTTCCTCAGAATACTCTTTTGCTTGTGCAAAATCTCTTCCTAAGAAAACTTCTTCTTGGTTAGAACCTAACATCAATGCACCAATTCTTTCACTCATTCCATATTTTGTTACCATACTTCTTGCAATTTTAGTAGCTCTTTCAATATCATTACTTGCACCTGTTGAAATATCATTCAATATTAAAGCTTCTGCAACTCTACCTCCAAGTAATGATACAATATTCTCTTCCATTTCTGTTTTAGACATAAAGTTTTTATCCTCAGTAGGACGATACATAGTATATCCTCCTGCCATTCCTCTTGGAACAATTGATATTTGATGAACTGGATCTTGTGTTTCTAAGTAATGGCTTACAACTGCATGACCTGCTTCATGGTAAGCTACTAATTTGTTTTCCTTATCACTTCTAACTCTTGTTTTCTTTTCAGGTCCCATTGTTACTTTTATCATAGCATCTTCAATTTCTTTCATTCCAATTTCATTTAGGTTTCTTCTAGCTGCTAATAAAGCTGCTTCATTTAAAACATTCTCTAAATCTGCACCAGCAAATCCAGAAGTATTTTTAGCTATTACTTTTAAATCAATATCATCTGCTAATCTTTTCTTTCTTGCATGTACTTCTAATATTTGTTCTCTTGCTTTTACATCAGGTAATCCAACTACAATTTGTCTATCAAATCTTCCAGCTCTTAATAAAGCTTTGTCTAATACGTCTGGTCTATTTGTCGCAGCAAGAACAATAACACCTTCATTATCTGAGAAACCATCCATCTCTACTAATAATTGGTTTAAAGTTTGTTCTCTTTCATCATGTCCTCCTCCAAGGCCAGCTCCTCTTTGACGACCAACTGCGTCAATCTCATCTATAAATATAATACAAGGTGCATTTTTCTTAGCTTCCTCAAATAAATCTCTAACTCTTGAAGCACCAACACCAACAAACATTTCAACAAAATCAGAGCCACTTATAATAAAGAATGGCACACCCGCTTCACCAGCAACTGCTTTTGCTAATAATGTTTTACCAGTACCAGGTTGACCAACCAAAAGCACACCTTTTGGTATTCTAGCCCCCATGTCCGTAAACTTCTTTGGATTCTTCAAAAATTGTACAATTTCTTCTAATTCTTCTTTCTCTTCATCTACACCTGCTACATCTTCAAAAGTTATTCTATTCTTTTCTGCTGGAGTCATCATTCTAGCTTTACTCTTGCCAAAAGTCATCGTCTTTCCAGCTGGATTATTACCACTTGCTCCACCCATCATCAAGAACCAGAATATAAAGAATATAATTAGTAATCCAAATGGAGTCAATAAACTAAGAATTGTAACAAATATAGACTGAGATTTTTCTTCTAATGTAAATGCTCCTGCTTTTAAATATTCTTCAGAATAGTTCATAAAGTTTTCCATATTTGGTATATTAACTTCTTTTTTAATTCTTTCATCTTTTAAGGTTACTGTAGCATTTGTCCCGTCAGCTTCTATTTCTATTGCTTCAACATTACCTGCATTAATATTAGTAATCAATTCTGAATACTTTAATTTAGAATCACTATTTTCCACAATAGATGACAAAACTACAATAAAGATAACACCTATAATTAACCACATTGCTAAAGTTTTAATTCCGTTTTTCAAAATAATTCCTCCTCTTTTTACCTGTTGAATTCAAATTGCAATTCGCAATCGTATTTTATAACACATCTTATAACACATCAAAAATTCTTTTTCAATACTTTTCACACACTTTTTATATATCTTTTTTATTACAAACAAGCACCTTTTACAAATTTTATTACGGATACTTATGATTGCTTAATAAAATATATTTTATGATTTTTTACCAAAACTTTTAAATTTTTATTTGGTGTAAGATATTTATTTCCTATATTATTTTCACATAGTCTAATCAAGTCTTCTATGTGTATCTTTTCTATTCCTTTTGGTGATCCAAATAACTTTGTTATAGTATATAGGATAATTCCTGATTTTATTACTTTTTCTTCTTTGTTAAATTTTCTTAAGTCTAACACTATTTGTGCCATTGGGGACGTGTTTTTTTGGCACAAAACTTTTTCTATGTTCACTTTTCCATGTACTACTAACAGCTTATTCCTTTCATACTTTTCTTCTATTACCATTTCTTTATAGGTCTGATTTACTATTCTATCAATATATTCACCCTGTTCAGACGCCAATAGAGATAATCTATTTATAGTTTCGATAAAATTCGGATTAAATTCCTTCTTTATATAAGGAATAACTATATTTCTAATTTTATTTCTCGTATAAGTATTATCAAAATTTGTTTTGTCGATTCTTGGATTTAACTCATTTTCTTTACAATATTCTTCTATTTCTTCTCTATTGCAATCAATTAAAGGTCTAATATATTTTCCCCTTTTAGCTTCAATTCCTTTAAGTCCCCCTAAGCCACTTCCTCTAAGTATATTCATAATAATAGTTTCTGCCTTATCATTTTGGTTGTGTGCTATTGCAATTTTATCTGAGCCTGTTTTTTTCAAAACTTCATTTAAAAACTCATATCTTGCAATTCTTCCTGCTTCTTCTACTCCTATTTTACTAGTATTAGCCAAATTTAAAACATCTATACTTTTTGAATAAAATTCAATACACTTTTCTTTACAAAATCTTTGCACATATTCTTCGTCTTCTTTTGCCTCTTTTCTAATCAAATGATTAAGATGTGCAACTACTATTTGTGCCATTGGGGACGTGTTTTTTTGGCACATTTTATTAAAAACATTTAACATACAAATAGAATCTGGTCCTCCTGACACAGCCAAAACAATTTTATCATCTTTCTGTATCAATTTATTGTCTTTTATTGTTTTTAAAATCTTTTTTTCTAGTTTATTTAATTCCATTTTCTCATCTACTTTCATTATATTTTACTAATCTTCTTAAATATTCTCTATTAAGTCCTATAACATTTTCCATCGTTCTATATGATATTCCATAATTTTCTTTCAAATATTCTACCAATTTTAATAATAGCTCTTTATCACTTTTTAAACTTTCATTCTCTACATTAAAATCTTTCTTAAATTTTTCTACTATTTCGTTACATATATCATTTTTATTCTGATTATATTCCATAAAAGCAAAATCATCTTTTTGAATCGTTTCTTCAGTACTTTCATATTTGCCACCACTATTCAATATTCTGTCTAATGTAGAATATGCTTCTCCAACATTAGAATTATAAAAATCAACAAAACTTGAATATCTATATTGCTCCGGACTATCACAAATTCTAGCCTTTACAGGGTTATCATGGATATATTTTACACAAAGATATAGATGTTTAATAGATTTTATTTGTTGACTTTTATATCTATTTTTAAACACATATCCTACTCTATCATATTTTTTATTATAATATTTTGCAAAAGTAGTATTTACCTTTTGCATCCATTTTTCCATATAAATAATCTTTTCTGTTTTGATTAAAATATGTGCATGATTATTCATTATACAATAGGCTATTATTAAATTTTCTTGGTTTTTTTTCTTTAGTAAATCAATATATTTTTCTATATCTTCTCTTTCGTTAAAAATATATCTTTTTTCTATACCTTGTACTATGATATGAAAAAAAGATGTTTCCATATTATTTCTGGGCATTCTTGGCATAAGTTCTCCTTTCTAATTAATTATTTCCCATACCATTTATTCTACATTCCCCCAAAAACATAGATTTCATCTTTTCTAGAATTTTTATCTAATATTTAAGTTTTTGTGCCGAATGGGACGTATTTTTTTGGCACAAAATTTTTTCTTTTAAAGCATTATAATATTAACTTTTATTAAATTATTTTTTATATTTATTTTGTGCCAAAAAAACACGTCCCATTCGGCACATTTTAGTCGTCAAATCTTTTTTCCAAGTTAACAAATTTTGTATAACTTCCAAGCCACAATAATTCAATAGTTCCTGTTGATCCTCCTCTATGTTTTGCAATTATTACTTCTGCTATATCCTTTTTTTCACTGTCTTTATTGTAATAATCATCTCTATATAAAAACATAACTATATCTGCATCTTGCTCTATCGCACCAGATTCTCTTAAATCTGATAACATTGGTCTATGATCAGGTCTTTGCTCTACTGCTCTTGATAATTGTGACAAAGCTATAACTGGTACTCCAATTTCTTTTGCCAATATTTTTAATGAACGACTTATTTCTGATATTTCTTGCTCACGGCTACCATTTTTTCTATTATTACTTCCTTGTACTAATTGTAAATAGTCTATTATAACTAGCCCTATATTTTTTTCTAATTTTAATTTTCTACATTTAGCTCTAATTTCTGTTATAGATATTCCAGGTGTGTCATCTATATATATATCTGCTTCAGATAGTGGTCCTATCGCTCCTGCTAATTTTACCCAGTCATCTTCTTCTAGTTTTCCTGTTCTAACCTTATTGCTATCTACCATTGCTTCACTACATAAAATTCTATTTACCATTTGCTCTTTTGACATTTCTAGACTAAATATAACGACTGGCGTTTTTGCTTTTATTGCAGCATTTGCTGCTATATTTAATACAAATGCAGATTTTCCCATTGCAGGTCTTGCTGCTATTAGAATCAACTCTGAACCATGAAGTCCTGCTGTTTTATAATCAAGCTCTGTAAATCCTGTCGGTACTCCTGTTATATGTTGTTTTCTATTATATAGTTCTTCGAGTTTGTTAAAACTTTCCACCAAAACATCTTTTAGTGGCGAATATCCTTTTTGATTTTTATCTTGCATTATATTAAATATCTTTTTTTCTGCATTTTCCATTATGTCTTCTACTTCTTCTGTTGGATCATATCCTAATTCTATAATTTCATTTGCAGTTTTTATTAAGTTTCTAAGGGTTGATTTTTCTTCTACTATTTTTATATATTTTTGTGCATTTGCTGTTGTTGGAACTTTTTCGGGCAATTCTGCTAAATACTCTAGCCCTCCAACTTGTTCAAATTTTCCCATTGCTTCTAATTCTGCTTTTACAGTAATAATGTCTATTGGCTCTGCCCTATTATATAAATTTAAAATAGCAGAATAAATTGCTCTGTTATCTTCTCTATAAAAATCTTCTTCTTTTAATACTTCTATTGCAGAAATAACAGCATCTTTATCTGTTAACATACTTCCTATGATTGCTTGTTCTGCTTCTATATCATGTGGTGGTACTTTCCCCAATTCCATCTCTATTCGCTCCTCTGCTATTTATTTTTTGTTTTACTACCTCAATGATATCTATTATTTGACAATATTTATTCAATAATATTTATTTGGAAAAAATGCTTCTTATTTTGTATTTTTTATATTACTCGAAACAATATCTATTTAAATTTTGCCTACATATTATTCTGAAAGAATATCTATTTTTAAAGTTCCCACAACACCTTCAAATAATTTAATTTGTATTGTTCTCATTCCTAAAGTTTTTATTGTTTCTTTTAAATCAATTTTCTTTTTATCTACTTTTATTTGATAAGAATTTTCTAACTCTTGTGCAATTTCTTTTGCTGAGACTCCTCCGAAAATTTTTCCATTTTCTCCAGATTTTACTTTTATTTTTAATATTATCTTAGATAATTTATCTGCTATTTCTTCAGCTTCCTCTTTTTGTTGATTTTTTTGAAATTGTTGTGAATCTTTTTTAGCTTTTAATTTTGCCATATTTTCACTATTGGCTTCTACTGCTAAATTTTTTGGAAATAAAAAATTTCGTGCATATCCATCTGATGCATTTATTATTTCGTCTTTTTTTCCTACCCCTTTTATATCAGCTTTCAAAATCACTTTCACTTTTGTTAATCCTCCTTTTTAATTTGTGCCATTGGGGACGTGTTTTTTTGGCACAAAATTCAAATATAAGTTATATGTAATATAAAATTTCTATCTAACACAATTATTAGATTTATATTTTACTAAATTTGTGCCAAAAAAACACGTCCCCAATGGCACAAATTTTATTGCGTTGCTATTTCAGAAAAATATTCATTAATCCTATTAATCAGTTCTTGCTTTGTTTCTTCTATTGTCATTCCTTCAACTTGGGCACCTGCAAGGGTTATATGTCCTCCGCCACCAAGCTTTTCTAAAATTACTTGAACATTTATATCTCCTATTGAACGTCCACTTATACATACTTTATCTCCCAAGTTTCCTATTACAAATGATGCAGTTATATTACTTATAGTTAATAATTCATCCGCTGCTTTAGCACATATTAAACTTGCATCTTTGGTTTTTCTTTCATAAATTGATATAGCTATAGATTTATTAACTATTTCTGCTTTTTTTACTATATCTGCTATTTTATTAAAACTTGCCAAGTCACTTTGGAACCATTTTTTTACTCTAATGATATCTACTCCACATTTACGTAAGTACGCTGCCGCTTCAAATGTTCTTACTCCTGTTTTAAATGTAAAGTTTTTTGTGTCCATCATTATCCCTGCATATAAGCTTTCTGCTTCTATTGTTTTTAAGTCTACTTTCACTTCTGCATATTGCAATAATTCTGTTACTAATTCTGCTGCTGATGAAGCATAAACTTCTTGGAAAGTTAGTGTCGCTTTTTCTATAAAATCTGCACTTCTTCTATGGTGATCTACTATTACTACTTTCTCTGTTTTGTCTAATAATTCTGGTGCTAATACATAATTAGCTTTATGCGTATCTACAATTACTAATAATGTCTCTTCATCTATATTTTCTAATGCTACTTCTTTATTTATTAAAATGTCTTCATATTCATCGTCTTTTGCAAGGCTCTTTTTGAAATTTTGAAGTGTTGTTGTTTCATCACTGTCTAGTATATATGCATTTTTCCCTAATGATTTTGCTAGCCTATATATACCCATGCTAGCTCCCATTGAGTCTATATCTGGATTTGTATGTCCCATTATCATTACTTTATTTGATTCTTTTATTAAATTTTCTAATGCATGTGCTACTGTTCTAGCTTTTACTTTTGTTCTTTTTTCTACTTCTTGTGCCCTTCCTCCGAAAAATTTATATATTTCGTTTTCTCTTATTACAGCTTGGTCTCCTCCACGCCCTAATACTATATCCATAGCTGCTTGTGCTGACCTATATTTATCTCTGTCTGTTTTTCCTTCATTTGATATTGCTATACTTAGTGTGAATTGTGCATTTTGCCTTGTGCTGATATCTTTTATTTTGTCTAGTATTGTAAATTTATCTTCTTTTATTTTTTCTAGATATCTTTGCTCAAACAAATATATATATTTGTCTCTGTCTGATTTTATTAGGACTCCATTTGTTTCTTCTGTCCAATCAAATATTTCTTTGTCAATTTGAGCTGTTATTTGAAGTTTTTCTTCACTTTCTAGTAATTGCATAGTTTCTTCATAATTGTCTATCATTATTATTTCTACACAAGTTTTAGAATCGTTGTATTCTTTTTGTAATCTTATATTTTCTGTATCATCTAAAAAATATAGCATTAGCATATATTCTTTCTTATTTTTATTCTTTGAGTTTACATATTTTCCGAATATTTTATATGTTTTTTCTTCGATTTGTATTTGTTTTATTATTGTTTTATCTTTTTTTTCTTTTGTTTTTTCGATTTCTTTTTTTATTTCGTCTATTATGTTATCTATATAACTGTTTATATCTACTTTAGAAAATTCTGAGATGAATTTTGAACTTTTCCATATAATGTTTCCATCCGTTTCTAGTATTACTAATGGAAATGGTGAATTTATTAGACTTGTTTTTGCTGCCGAGTCTACTGTTAATGTTAAGTCTTGCAGTGTTTCTGATATTTCACTTTTTCTTTTATTGTTTGCATAATATGTATATCCCATTATTGCAATAAAAATTAGAATTGATGGGATTATCATATTTCTATTGTCTATGCTTAATATTACTAGTAAAATGAATATAATAGCTAAATATATTTTTGTTCTGGATATTAAGTTTTCAAAAACTTTTCTATTTGTGTTTTGCATATATATTTTTTCTCCTTACAATTATTCTATTATATTTTACTTTGAAATACCGTATTTGTCAAGCTTTTTCGTAGTCTCTAAATTCTTACACGATATATAATATTAAAAAACGTGCTCCTAGAAAAAAACTTATCCCTGGCATTGTCCTTGTTCTTCATACTTTTGGTAGAGATTTAAAGTGGAATCCTCACATTCATTGCCTTGTTACTGAGGGTTCTTCTTCTAATATTAAGAATTGCCCTTCTGATGATATTTGGATTAAACTTACTCATTTTGATTATGAAGGTTTTAGAAAATCTTTTCAATATTGTCTTCTTAAATCAATGAAAGATTATCTAAAAACTACTTTATCTTCCAAAGATTTTAATGTTTTTAAAGCTCTCGTAAATCTTCTTTATCAATCTTATGATAATGGCTTCTATGTTAGAGCTAAACCTTTTGAAGGTAATCCTGATGGTGCTATTAAATATCTTCTTAGATATTTTAATAGACCTGCTATGGCTCAGTCTCGCATTCTTTATTATGATGGTACTTATGTTGTTTTCTATTATCAACGTCATGAAGATGATATGTATGTTGTTGAAAAAGTTCATGTTTATGATTTAATTAAACGCCTTATTATTCATATTCCAGATAAAAATTTTAAAATACTACGTTATGCTGGTTTATATTCTTCTCATAAATGTACGCACTTTGATAAATTAATTAAAAAATTGTCTGATGTTTCTATTAAAACTAAAAAAGTGCTTGCAAATTGGCGTATGCGTATACAATTACATTTTCACTACGACCCTTTAGTTTGCCCTTTTTGCAATCAGACTATGTTTTTCTCTGAATTAGTTGTTGCAAAAAATTCCTCCTGATTGTATAATATCCATAT
>CALXJX010000027.1 GCA_944388735.1 uncultured Clostridia bacterium | reverse complement strand
TGAATCCTTCTAACTGGACTTTTTACAATATAATCTTCATTTTCTAACCAAGCAAAGAAACTTGATAATGTTCTTCTTATATTATCTATTGTTACCATACCAGCAGTTGAATTGTTTTTATAATTTGATAAATAATTTCTTAATGTTTCCGTTGTAATTTCATTTATTGGAAGATTTACAGTATCTAGCATTTTGCTTATATTATCTTTATAATATTTTAATGTTCTAATTGAACAACCTTCAATTTCTTTTGATGATATAAATTTATTTAATATTTCTTCATTGTTCTTTTGTATTTCTTGTTTTTGGCTTTGTTCTAATATTTCAATGTGATAATTTAAACATATTTCTGTAAGTATCTCTTTTAATTTTATTCTTTGGTTATTGTCTAAAAATTCTCCTGCCAAATCAATTACTTTTTCAACAAACAATTCTCTCATGACAATTACCTCCTTACATTTTTCCATAATTTACAATATATAGAACTCTACCTATATTATACAATATTTAATTAACATAATAAAAGATGAGCATATTTTATATACCCACCTCAAAATTTATAATTTTTTTATTTAAATTTTAAAATTCAACCTCAGCGACAACTTACTATTTTACTCACTTCTTAGTGCTAATACTGGATCTTCTTTTGCAGCCTTTCTAGAAGGAATAACACCTCCAATCAAAGTTAAAACTATACTCAATACAATTAATATGATACCTGCAACAGGAGGTAATACAGCTTTAACATTTACCCCATTTGCGATAGAAGCAATAATTTGATTAGTAGGGATTATTAATAATAATGTAATACCTACTCCAATTAAGCCAGCCAAAGTTCCTATTATAATAGTCTCAGCATTAAATACTTGTGCTACATTATGTTTAGACGCTCCCATAGCTCTTAAAATTCCAATTTCTTTTTTACGTTCTAATACACTAATATATGTTATAACCCCAATCATAATTGAAGAAACAACTAAAGATATTGCAATAAATGCAATTAATACATAGCTAATTGTATCAACTATTGTAGTTACAGAGCTCATTAGAGTTCCAACCATATCTGTATAAGAAATTACTTTATCATCATTTCCTTCTTCTTTCATTCGAATATTATATTCATTTAGCAAATTAGTTATTGATTTATTTCCCTCAAAATCTTTTGGATAAATACTAATCTCACTTGGTTCATCTAAATTTGCATAATTCAATTTTTTTAAATTACTTTCATAAGTAACACTTTCTTTAGACATTAAAGTACTAAATAATTCAGACATTTCTTCCTCATTCATTTTTATGTGAAATGCACCTAAAAAGGCATTTTCATCTATGCTAATAGCATTTGTAATAGACTTACTTAAAGTTTGAATACTTGATTGCATCTCTTTTTGCAAACTTTTACTTAATGTATTTATTGCTGTTTGCATATATTTTTCCATAATATTTGAAACCTGTTCATCCAGATTTTGGGATTTTACTAGTTGTGATAAATTGTTAGTAATAATATTTTTAGCACTATCTGAATTAAGATATTCAATAAGATAATTATTTAAATCCTCTGTACTTACCAATTCATTATCGTCTACATGTTTTTCATATCCTTTTAAAACTTCTGTTAAAATACTTTGCATTTGTTCTTGGGTAAAACTTATATTTCCATTTTCTTTTATAATTTCTTGTATTTTTTTATTAATCAAATCACTAACTTCTTTTGATTGTAAATACTCTAATAACTGCTTGCTTATTTGATTTATATCAGCTTTTGGATTATTTTGTATATATGTTTCATATCCTTTTATAATATCATTCATCACTTTTTGCAAATCGTCACTTGTTACAGTGAATTTTATATTATTTAGAATATCTTCTATGTTAAGAGCTGGCAATGAATTTTTTGTTAATACGTTATTTAAATTTCCAAAGTCTACTTTTATTTTTGATTGATTAATTTTAAATGCTGATTTTATTGCATTTGTGTCTACATCAATTAGTGAATTCATATCAAAAGAGTTTTCTTCTTCGGATTCATCAAATTTCTTTCCAGTAAAAACATTTACATCTTTATTTGCTAATTGTTCTTTTACTATTTGGCTATTTTGAGCATTTTCTATTACTCGTTTTGTTAATGAAGCTGGGTAACATATTCCTGCTCCCAACATAGCACTTGTTGCACCTTCTTTTGGTTGTACTATTCCCACTATTTTAAGTTCTTCACCATTTGCTACAATATTTTTCATGTATTCTGTATTATCAGTTTTATCTCTCCATATATTATATTCTTGGTCATATTCATAACAATCACTGCTATTAACTAATTTAAATGTAATTCCAAGAATGTCACTATAAGAATACGAACCCAAATTATCTGGAGTGTCTACATCTTCTCCATTTGAAAATTGTGTAACCAAATTTTTTAGTTCATTATAATCTCTTAATCCAAGTGTATATAATAAAAAATCACTAACATTCCCTCTCGATGTTAGAACTAAAACACATTCATTATAACTCGTTGGCCATTTTCCTGCTTTTATATCATATTGATTTTCATATAATTCCTTGTCTTCTGGCATTTGAAAAAATACATTTGTGCTCATCATACTAGACATCATACTATTACTTGATTCACCTGAACCTATTCCAAGACTTGAAAAAGTTGTATCTGGATTAAGCTTTCTTAAATTTTCTGTATCTGAATTATATATTATAGGTGTAACATCATAAGAATATTCAATATCTTTTGCATATTCAAAAATATTGCTATTATCACTTTCTAAATATTGTTTTAAAGCTACTAAATCATTAGAACCAATTGTTGAAAACATACTTGTAAGTCTTTTACTTACATTTATTTCTCCTGTTAGTTCTTCTTCATTTGCATCACTACTTGCTCCCATAAGCAATGAGCTTATGTCTATTCCTGAGTTTTGTATCTGCAAAGGATATTCCGATAGTGTGTCTTCTTCTACTGATCTGATATACGTATTAACTCCATTTGATAGTGACAAAATAAGTGCTATGCCAATAATACCAATTGAACCTGCAAATGATGTTAATATTGTTCTTCCTTTTTTGGTCTTTAAATTGTTAAAGCTAAGAGATAATGAAGTTAAAAAGGACATTGATGTTTTACCTAACTTTTTGTGTTCTGGTTCATTGTTCTCTTCATTTTCTATTATATAAGGATTTGTATCAGAAAGTATTTTTCCGTCACGTAAATTCACTATACGTGTAGCATAATTTTCCGCAAGCTCTGGATTATGTGTTACCATTACAACTAATCGATCTTTTGCAACTTCTTTTAATAGTTCCATAACCTGAATACTTGTATCACTATCTAATGCTCCTGTTGGTTCATCTGCAAGTACAATATCAGGATCATTTACTAATGCTCTTGCAATAGCCACTCTTTGCATCTGCCCTCCTGAAAGTTGATTTGGCTTTTTATGAAGTTGGTTTGCAAGCCCTACTTGTTCAAGTGCTTTTATTGCTTTTTGCCTGCGTTTATTTCTTGATACTCCTGAAATTGTTAAAGCTAGCTCAACATTTGCTAAAATGGTTTGATGTGGTATCAAGTTATAACTTTGAAATACAAAACCTATTGTATGATTACGATATGAATCCCAATCTCTATCTTTATACTTTTTGGTTGAAATTCCATTAATTATTAAATCTCCTTTATCATAACGGTCTAAACCACCAATAATATTTAAAAATGTTGTTTTCCCAGAGCCACTAGGTCCAAGAATTGCAACAAATTCATTATCTCGTAAGTTTAAGCTTACATTATCTAAAGCTTTTTGTATTAGATTTCCTGTTTTATATTCTTTATATACGTTTTTTATTTGTAACATAATTCTCTCCTGTTTTAAATGTTTATATATTTTTAGTTTTTCAATATAACTGTAGTATTATCATTTGAAACTAGCTTCGAATGATAATACTACAGTTATATGAGTTGCTTTAAAATCTATTTTGATTTACTACTCCATGAGGTCCAAAGTCCTAATGTCTCTTTTGGTATTCTGCTGTGACCTGTACACTCTTCCGGTAAATTATCGGGTGTAAAAATTTCAGTGTATTTGTTTGTACATCTTCTTGTTGCTAAACATCCTGTTGTCTTGCAAACTGTTTTTTCTACTATTCCTTCTGGTCTTATAAATGTTGCACTAGGTAAATCTTTATGAATATCTGTCATAACTGCATCCCATATTTGTCCTGCTGGATTTCCATTATAATATACTGTTTCACTATTATCATATCCATACCATGTTGCTGCTGAATAATATGGAGTAAATCCGCAAAGCCACCTATCGTAACTATTATCTGTTGTTCCTGTCTTAGCAGCTACATCCATTCCAGAAATTGCACAATATGTTGCTGTTCCTCCAGATTTAACAGGCTCTTGAACTATTGTCTTTGCAATATACGCATTTTGCTTTGAAATTACTTGTTTAGTTTCTTGTTTTGGTTCTAGTACTACATTTCCTTCAGAATCAGTTACTTTAGTATAAAATGTAGGTGTTATATATACACCATCATTTGCAATTGTTCCATAAGCTGATGCCATTTCCAATGGACTTACTCCACTTGTCATTCCTCCTAATGCTAGACTTAATACATTATCTGTTTGTGGATTCAAAGATGTTATTCCCATATTTTGTAAATATTCTAATGATTTTGCTGGTGTTAGTTCTACCATAATCTTGACAGCTGGTATGTTTTGAGAAGTCCTGATAAAACTTCTAATATTAATTGGTCCTTTAAATCCATTATAATTTACAGGCTCATAATTCTTTCCAAACCTAGTTTTACTATCGTTATACACTGTTGATGCTGTTATTATTTTTTCTTGTAATCCTGGAGCAACAACAGCTAATGGTTTTATGCTTGAGCCTGTTTGTTTTTGCATTTGTGTTGCTCTATTCCAGCCAGAACTTGTTTTTTCTCCAAATCCTCCTGCAATTGCAACTACATTTCCTGTTTTATAGTCTACAATTGCCATTCCTGACTGTGAATGTTCATTTAATAATGTACCGTCCTTCTTTTTCTTTCTTCCACTAATAATATACTTAGATTTTTTGTATTCTTCATCTAATCTATTTTGAATATTTTTGTCCACAGTAGAATAAATTGTAAGTCCACTACTATACACATAATTTTTAGCCATCTGCTCAGTCATGTTTTTTTCTTGCATTACTTGTTCTACAACTTGTGAAATTACTGCATCTGTATGGTATGAAAATATGCTTCCTCCAATAATTTGTCCTGTGCCAAATTTAAGTCCATTTTGCACTTCTGCTATAGCCGAATTATATTCTTCCTCACTATTTATGTATCCTAAATCTTTCATTTTATTTAACACAGTTATTGTTCTATTTTTTATTTTCTCATTATTATCTTCTGTAGTACTATATGGATTGTATGAATTTGGTGAATAATTTATCCCTGCCATAAATGCACATTCTGCTAAACTTAAATCTTTTGCACTTTTATTAAAATAATACTCTGCTCCCAGTTCGACCCCATGAAGATTGTTAGCTCCTACAAATAGAATATTTAAGTATAATTCTAGTATTTGTCCTTTTGATATCATTCTCTCCACTTGACAGGCTCTTGACCATTCTCTTATTTTTCTTTTGATTCCTTCTATTCCTGAACTTTCGTTGTCATTTGTTATGTTTTTTACTAATTGTTGTGTAATTGTACTTCCTCCATAATCACTTTCGCCGTTTAATAACACATTAACAATTGCTCCTACTGTCCTTTTTAGGTCAACACCATTATGTGTATAAAATCTCTCGTCTTCTATTGCTATATATGCTTTTGGTAAGTAGTCTGCCATTTCGTCAAGTGTTATTATTTTTCTTTTTTCATCTCCACTTAAATCAGCTAGCACTTCTCCATTTTTGTCTACTATTACTGAATTTGATACCTTTATTTTTAAATCTTCTTCACTAATATCTATATTGTCTCCAAACCAGCCTAAAAGTATTCCTGCAAATCCCCATATTCCTGCTATTAATAGCAGTATTGCTAAAATTATTATTATTAAGAAAAATTTCAAGAAAAATCTCAATACTTTATGTTTTTTCTTTTCTTTTTTTAATTTTTTCTTTTCAATTTTTTCTTTTTTGCTTTGCTCTTTTTGTTTCATTTTATCATTTTTCTTTTGCTCTTTTATTTGATGTTTGTTTTTTTCTTTTTCGTCAATTGTTTCTTCTATTTGCTTTTGGTTATTTAATTTTTTAATTTTAGTCTTATTTTTTTTACTTTGTTTCTCATCTTTCTTTTTTATTTTATTGTTTTTTAATTTTGAGTTGTTTGTTTCTACAATTTTCCATTGATTATTGTTTTCTACTATTGCTTTTTCGCTGTTTATTTTTATTGCACTATTTGTTTCTAATTTTTCTACCTCTTCTACTTCTTTATTTTTTTCTACTTTACCAGTATTTATTCTTCTGTTATTATCTTTTTTGTAATTTGCTTTGCTATATTTTTTTCTATTTCTCTTTTTCTTACCCATATCTAATCTCATTCCTCTCTCAAGGTACAAATTCTGGTTTAAAACTAAAATTATTTTTTAACCTTACATCCCTTGTCACTAAATATAGCCCCTATTATTTTACATCTTTTGACATTTTTATTATATCCTGAAAATCTCATTTCGGCAATATCTATTTTCAAAAAATGTATAACATAAGATAACTTTTCAGGATTCTAAGATAAATAATATGTTTTCTTTCATTGTTTTCTCGGCTTGCTCCATAGATTACAAATTCAAGAAAACATATTATTTATCTTAGAATCCTGAGTCGACGTAAAAAATACATGGTAATTTTCTGTATAATAATATTTATTAAGTTATAACAAATGCAATTTTCTAATTTATACACATATCCTTATATTTATAATTAAATATTATCATTTCTAATTGTATCAATAATATTCTGCTTATTAATCTTATTTATAGAATACTTCATAGTAATAAACACAATAGTAAACACAAACAAAACGCATACAACAATAGGAATAAATGGTATACTATATGGAGTTTCCATAGCATTTGTAAATGATTTATATAATAAATATGACAATATCAATCCCAGTGGAATTCCAATTAGCAAAGCCTTAGCTCCATAAAAAATACTCTCTAGTCTAATCATAGAATTAAATTCTTTTTTCGTCATTCCTATTGATTTTAACATCGCAAATTCTTTACTTCTTAAAGCCATATTAGTTGTAATAGTATTGAAGATATTTGTAACTCCAATCAAAGTAATTACTGCAATAAAACCATATACAAAAATATATATTACTGTCATCATTGACTCATTTTCTTTTACATATTCATTATAATTTGTAAAATCTATATCTTCTATTTTTTTCAAATCTTCACTCAATTTATCTGGTTTTTCGCTCTGTATATACATTCCATGTAATTGACGATGTTCAAAATTTTCTTCCAAAAAAGCTTGTGATGTAATCAAAAAGGTAGTATTATTACCATTATCTATTCCAAAAACTTTTTCATCTCCTAATCTTTTTAAGATTTTTAATTGCAATGGATTTCCTTGCATATTTTTTCCATTTTCATCATAAAACTCCTCATTACAATTTACTATATCCCCTTCATTCAAATTGAATACATTCAAATATGAATACTTATTATCTTTATAAATTTTTATTTTATCAACTAGAATTGCACCTGTATTTCCGTCATTTTTATCAATATTTAGCCTATCAAGTAAATCATTATAATATTTATCTCCAATAGCTATTACACTCAAAGTCATATAATCGACTGTGCGGTCTCCATAAGAATCTTTCACTGTATCATTCACATAATTTTTTGATATTCTCACAAATGAATATTTTTGTATATCATATTCGTCGGCATCTTCTAATCTCGCAACTTCGTTTAGTTTATTTTCATCATCTGACCTAACAATCACATTATAGCCTAAATTATTATAATAATATATACCTGAAAACTGAAATATATATGTCATAATAGCTGACAATGCTAAGAAAATAGTTATACTTACAACCAGTGAAATTACTGTTGTTCTATATTGTTTTTTACTTCTTTTTAAATTCTTATAGCTAATGGCTCCTCCAATTTTAAAAATTTTCTTAATAATTTTTGGATATTTAACTTTTTTCTTATCGATTTTTATATCATTATTAGACCTAATTGCTTCTATTGGTGAAATTTTAGCTGCTTTTCGTGCTGGTATAATACATGAAAGATAAATTGTCAATGCAGATAATGCGGTTCCTAGTAATATTGCCATCCATGGCATATAAAAATAAAATTCATAATTGGCTAAATCACCTATTAACCCATTTACTAATAATATTAATATATAAACTGCTAATATGCTACCTAGTATACCTATAGGCACTGCAATAAGCCCTAATATAAGACCTTCGTACAAAATATTCTTTTTAATCTGCTTTGAAGTTGCTCCTATACTTGCAAACATTCCATATTGTTTATTTCTTTCCACAATCATTATTTGAAAACTATTTTTTATCACAAATACTGAAGAAACAATTATAATTGCTACTATTATTCCTGCAACTGTATAAAGCATTGTATTTACATTATCATTTTTTGAAACACCAGAATATCTTAATACTTCTGAATTAGTCTCCACTTCATAGCCATTTGTATTCATTTCTTCAATAAGCTCATAAGTTTTGCTAATATCTTTGAACTTCACAGAAATATTCGCACTATCTCTTAAATTATCTTCACTTAGATATGTAATAATTGTAAATGCTGGAGATGAAAAAGGCTCAATTTCCTGATTAACTCTTTCAATAATACCAACTATTTTAAAATGTCTTTCTTCTCCTGTCAGCCTTAATTCTTCAAGAGAAGTCTTTTCTTCCTTTTCTTCATCATGTTCTTTGCCATTCTCTTCGTTACCCCAGATATATGGATTTTGTTGAGTTAATTTATCATCTGTACCTATAAGATATCTTTCTCCAATTTGTAAATCTAATACATCACCAATTTTGTATTTTTCTGTGACATAATCATTAGTTCTGTCTTGTATAACAATTTCATTTTCATTTTGTGGAAGTCTACCTTCAACAAGTTTTAAACCTGATTTTTCTAATGCTTTCTGATTAAATTCTTTTATATACCAATATTGATTTCCTGTATGATATTCATCTGAAATCCTATCATTTTTGGCGTAACCTACATCTTGTGTAATAAAATATGACTCTACATTTCTATTTTCTGTAATATATTTTTGCTCTTCTTTTGGGACATTGAAAAAAGTAGCATGATAATCTCCATTTGATTCTATGGCATCATTTAACATAGACTGTTGAAAACTAGTTACTAATCCAAAAGTCGCACAAATCAAAGCTGTAGAAAGGGCTATTCCAATGACAGTAGTAATAGTTCTTTTTTTGTTTAGTTTTAAATTTCTAAGAGTTAACTTTTTAAAAATATTCATCACTAACCATTCCTTTCATCTTTAATTATTCTACCGTCTTCAATTGTAATAATCCTATCCGCTTCCAGTGCTATTTTCTCATCGTGAGTAATAACTATTACAGTTTGATTATATTTCTTATTTGATACCCTTAATAAAGAAATAATTTCTTCTGAAGCTTTGCTATCTAAATTACCTGTTGGTTCATCTGCAAGCATGATTGCTGGAGAATTAATAATAGCCCTACCTATAGAAACTCTTTGTTGTTGGCCTCCTGATAGTTCATTAGGCAGATGTTTTCTTCTTTTTTCTAATCCTAATGTCTTTAATAAATCATTTAGCTTTTCTTCGCTTACCTTTTTGTCGTCTAAATCACAAGGCAAAGTAATATTTTCCTCAACATTTAATATTGGAATTAAATTATAAAATTGATAAATCAATCCAATTTGTCTTCTTCTAAAAATAGCCAAATTATCATTGTCTAATTGATAAATATCCTTTCCATCAATATATACCTTGCCACTAGTTGGTCTATCAACACCTCCCATCAGATGCAACAATGTAGATTTACCACTACCAGAACTTCCTACTATTGCAACAAATTCCCCTTTTTGAACAGAAAACGAAATATTGTCTACTGCCCTTACCTGACTTTCTCCTTTCCCATAAATTTTTGTTAAGTTTTCTACTTTTAATATTTCCATTTACATCTTTCCTTTCTTTGGGAACGTGCCAAATCGTTCAAAATTTGAACAAAAGGGACACTCCTAATCTTTTGAACTTTGGGGACGTTCCTTAAAGTTCATACTGTCCTCAATTTTTTTGTTGCTTTTATTATAATTGGCTAAAGTGACTTTTAAGTGACTTTTAAAAAAAGAAGTTTTTAGACATGAAATATATATCTAAAAGCTCCTTTTCTATCCTTGATTCATATTTCGTTTTATTTAATAAATTTAATCTCAAAAGTTGTTCCCACTCCTATTTCCGACTTACAAATAATATGGCCATTTTCTTTTTCAATTATCGCTTTCGCTAATGCTAGTCCAATACCAATGCTATTTTCAGAAGCATTTTTTCCTTTATAAAATCTTTCAAAAATATGAGAAACATCCTTTTTATCTATTCCTTCTCCTTCGTCTCTTATTATAATTTTAGTATACAAATTATTCTGTTCATAATCTATATAAATATTTTTATTTTCAGGTGTATGCTCAACACAATTTTTCACAATGTTTGTAAGTGCTTCTAATTGCCACTTATAATCACCTATAAAGCTTATTTGTTTATTAGTTGCTTCTTCTGGTACAATTACCTTTTGATTTTTTATTTCTATAGGTATTGCCAAATTTTGAGTAACTTCTTTTATTAATTTGTTAACATTTATTTGCTCTTTATTAAATATAACAACATTTGCATCTAACCTTGATAATTTTAATAGTGATATTACTAGCCAATTTATCCATTCTATCTGTCTTTTTATTTCATGTATAAATTTCATTCTTGTTTCTTTATCCATGTCTGGATTTTCCCTCATGTTATCTAGCAAAATAGATATTGATGTTAATGGTGTTTTTAATTGATGTGATATGTCTGAAATAGATGTTGCTAATTCTTTCTTTTCTTTTTGTTCTATTTCTGCTTGTTCTTTTAACATAATTGTTATTTTATATAATTCATTTCTTAAGTTACTTAGCTCATCTTCTGTATTATTTTCTATTTCTAGTTTATAGTTCTTTTTATTTATTTCTTCAATATAAAAGATTAATTTGTCTATCCTTTTGTTTCTTTCTCTAATGTATATAACTACTGTTACAATTATTAATGTCACAAAAATTAGACCTATTATACTATACATAACAATAAATTTACTATTTTCTTTTTCTAGTTCTAATATTGTATTTTGTTCACCTTGTTTTATTCCGTATAATTCTAGGATTTTTTCACCATTTTCTTGCTCATCTTCAGAATTTAATAGTTTAATAATTTCTTCTTCTTTTACTTCTGGATATTGTTTTTTTACTTTTCCAATTATATTTTCCATAATATTTCTTACTTTATTTTCATATACTTGATGTTGTTTTTCCATTACTATTGATATTGAAATTATCAATAATATTGTTATTATTACTACCATAAATAGTAATATCTTGTTACTTCTGCTTTTTAATATATTCATAATAAAAATTTCCTTTCTGACTTATTAAAAACGCATCTATTGATTCCATAAAATTTCATCTTATAACTCTGTTTAATCTCCTATCCTATAGCCTATTCCTCTAACAGTTTGAATAATCTTGCCTTGCTTATCATCTAATTTTTCTCTTATTCTTTTTATATACACTGTTAATGTATTATCATTTACAAAATTCCCTGCTATATCCCATATCTTATCTAGTATTTGTTCTCTTGTTATTAATTTATTTTTATTTGTAAACAGTAACACTAAGATTTTGTATTCAAGACTTGTTAATATAATTTCTTCTTCGTCTTTATAAACTTTAGCTTTGTTCATATCTATTCTTATCCCTTGATGTATTATTTGATTTTCTTCTGAATTTTTTCCATATCTTCTTAACACACTATTTATTCTTGAAATTAATTCTCTTGTGCGAAATGGCTTTATTATATAATCGTCTGCCCCTAAGTCTAATCCTTTAACTACATCATTTTCTTCTTCTCTTGCAGTTAAAAAAATAACAGGTGTATCTTGTTGTTTTTTTATTAGATTACAAATATCAAAGCCACTTCCGTCTGGTAATGATATATCTAATAAAAAAACATCATATTTTCCCTGCTTTATTTTTTCTTTTGCTTCTGATTGATTTTTTGCCACATTCACTTTAAAGTTTTCTTGTTCAAGTGAATATTTTAATCCCATTACTATTGTTTCATTATCTTCGACTAATAATATTTTTTTCATTTTTAATAACATTCCTTCCTAAAGTCATAAATCTGGTTGGAAAAGGATAATATCCCACAGCTAGACGAAAAATACCAAAACTTAAAGTCTGATTTCTCTACAAATTAACTTTCTTTTTGTAATTCTGCCTTTAATCTTGGAGAAATAAAGTGTATGGCATCTTTATTTTGAGCTACTGCAATACTTGCCAATTCATCATCATCTCTTAGTCTACTACTTGCATATTTTATAATAATCCCTTTATTCTCTACTGCTAGTTTAACAACTTCTCTATCATCTCTTAATTCTTCACTTGCAAAATATAGTGCTTGTCCATAAGTTTTACATGCTTTTATCATCACTTCTCTGTCCGCCTTTAATTTTTCTGAAGCATAACATATTGTCCATGGTGCTGTTTCTATTGCAAGTAAAACTACTTCTTTATTCCCTTTTAGCCTATTACTTGCAAATTCTAGAGCTTCGCCATCTTGTTCTAGTGCTGTTTTTACTATTTCTTCATCATCTTGTAATTGTTCTGATACTAATTCTAAATTTTTTCCTTTTTCTTGTACCGCTTTTAACATGTATTCTCTATTTTCTCTGTTTTCTATTATTTCTTGTTCTTCCACCTTTATCATTCCTTATTTCTTTTACTTTTCCTAAATATATCATAGTTAATATGTTTTTTCAACAAAAATATTTTACAAACAAATATTTGACATTTTATTTTTTTATGGTATAATATGCACAAATGTTCGCGTTAAGAGAAACAAGCAAATTTGTGCCTTTAGAAAGGAATGTGATTACAAATGGAAATATTCGATAAATTAAAAATATTGGCTGATTCTGCAAAATATGATGCTTCTTGCAGTTCAAGTCGGAAGTAAGAGAAAAAATAACTCTAATGGAATGGGAAATGGAAACTATTCTGGTATCTGCCATAGCTGGGGTGCTGACGGTAGATGTATTTCATTATTGAAAATATTATTTAGTAATTGCTGTATGTATGATTGCAAATATTGCATTAATCGATGTACCAACTCTGTTAAACGAGCCACTTTCACGCCTAGAGAAATTGCTGATTTAACAATTAATTTTTATAAAAGAAATTATATAGAAGGTCTGTTTTTAAGTTCTGCTGTAATAAGGTCACCAGACTACACTATGGAAATGTTAATAAAAACTGTTGATATTCTTAGAAACGAATATAATTTTAATGGGTATATTCATTGTAAGACAATACCTGGATGTAGCAAAGATTTAATAGATAAATTAGGTAATCTTGTTGATAGGCTCAGTATTAATATTGAGCTACCATCTAATGAAAGTTTAAAATTATTAGCACCTCAAAAAGAAAAGACAGGCATTTTAGCTCCGATGAATTATGTTTCTAAAAATATTAAACAAAATAGATTAGATAAAAATAAATATAAAACTGATTTTGTTCCAGCAGGCCAGACTACTCAACTAATAATAGGTGCAACACCTGAAAGCGACTTGAAAATTTTGAAACTTTCTGAAAATTTGTATAAAAAGCTTAGTTTAAAAAGAGTTTATTACTCTGCATACATCAGTGTAAATAATGACAAGAACCTTCCTACTTTAGAAGCACCTCCTCTACTTCGTGAAAATAGGCTATATCAAGCTGACTGGCTTTTACGATTTTATGGATTTAAAGCTGATGAGCTATTAGATGAAAAACATCAGAATTTTAATAATTTATTAGACCCAAAATGTGATTGGGCTATAAGAAATTTAGATAAATTTCCTATTGAAATTAATACTGCTGACTATTTTGCTCTTCTTAGAATACCTGGCATCGGTGTCATCTCAGCAAAAAAGATTATTAGGGCTAGGCGTTCATTTCTTTTAGATTTTGAGTCCCTAAAAAAGCTAGGTGTCACACTTAAAAGAGCAAAATATTTTATTACTTGTAAAGGCAAATATTTTGATAAAGTTTACAAATTCAATTCTTCTTTTATTGAAACAAATTTAGTTTATCAAGAAAAATTGTCTATACCTAACAAATCATACAAGCAATTATCTCTTTTTGATAATTTGCAAAATTCTAATTTTCAATTTAGTTCTTTTCAATCTGAAAAGCAAAAATTGTTACTATTTAATAAAATACAACCTTCAAAGGAGGATAAAATAAAATGCCTAACTGGAAACTTATAAATAAAACTTACTTATATGATGGTACTTTTGATGGTCTTTTAACTATTGTTTTCGATAGTTATGCCAATAAAATCTTACCTCAGAAAATTTATTCACAAGATGAATACGTATCAAATTTTTTAGATAAAACTCTGTTTATAAAATCTGATTATGAAAAATCTCAAAGAGTTTTTAATGGTATTGAAAAAAATATTGGTTATGATGCTCTTTATAATAGTTATAATGCTTTTCTTTCTAATGAAAAAGAAAAAGAAATTTATATTTTAAAGTATTTATGTAATGGATTTGATATAGGTCCTAAAATAAATAATATGCTTACCGTTTCTTATGTTTTTAAAGTTATAAACATGAGAAAAAAAGCTTTAGCAGAATGCCATAAATTAAAAGGTCTATTGCGTTTTCAAGAAGTTGGAGATAATCTATGTTATGCTTCTATTCATCCTGATAATAATATTCTTGAACCTCTTGGACATCATTTCATAAATCGTTTACCTACTTTAAATTTTATTATTCATGACAAAAATAGAAATATTTGCTTTTTATATAATCAAAAGGAATATAAAATTATAAGTGGTGAAGGCTTGTCTATTCCTTCTATTTCTGAAAATGAAAAAATGTATCAAGATTTATGGAAGATGTTTTTTAAAACGATTGCTATTAAGGAAAGAACAAATCCTAGATGTCAGATGCAATATATGCCTAAAAAATATTGGAAAGATTTAATTGAAATGTAAATGTGCCATTGGGGACGGGTTCGTTTGGCACATAATATTTTATTGTAACTCTAAAAGCATATTATTATATTCATTTGTTAGCTCTTCAGTAGTAAATGCAATTGTTCCATCTTCTATTTGCCAATTTTCTTTATTTTCTTTTAAGAAATTAATTATTTTTTCTTGCACATTAAGTACATTTATAATGCTATTTAATGATTCTTCTACTTCTGCTATAGCTTCATTTTGTGTATTATCTCCGTCTCCTAATGTAAGTTGTCTATATAGGTCAATATAGTATTCATCAGACGTTTTACCATTTATATATGACATTACATGTTCTTCTGTCATATCTTCTACATATTTGTTTTTTGCTTCTTCTACCTTTTCTCTAGTTTGCTTTATCCATAGTGTTGTTTTTACAAAATCTGGTCCATCTTCGTGATAGTTTTCTGCTGTTAAAATTTTTACAATTTCATCACTGTTCAATAAGTCAGTTATTTGTATAACATTATCAAATGATTGTTGAATATAATCTTTACATGCTTTTTCTACTATTGCATAATCTCCACTTGTGATTACTCTATTAATTTTTTCATTATATTTTTCTGTGTCTATTGGTACTGTTTCTACTACTTTGGTTAAGTCCATTATTTCTGTCTTTAGATTACCTTCTTGTTCTAAATCTTTTACAACTAAAAAGCTTATTGTAGCAATTGCTGCTATTATTAACACAACAATTATTATTACTATAGATATTATAATACTTTTTTTCTTCATATAAACTCCCCTTTTCTTTATTTCTAAAAATATATTATATGATATCATTTATTATCTTTTTTAGCAATAATTTTTATAAAGTAAATATTTTTTCGAATGGTAATTCTTCTTTACCAAAATGACCATAATTAGTTGTTTTAGAATAGATAGGGGCTTTTAAATTTAAATATTCTATAATTCCATTCGGAGTCAAATCAAATTTGTCTTCTATGATTTTTACTAATTCTTCTTCGCTTTTTATACCTGTACTGAAAGTATTTACAGCAATAGACAAAGGCTTTTCCATTCCAATTGCATAAGATATTTGAATTTCGCATTTTCTTGCATATCCATTTGCAACAATATTTTTAGCAATATGCCTTAACATGTACGCTGCACTCCTATCTACTTTACTTGCATCTTTTCCCGAGAAAGCTCCTCCTCCGTGTCTTGCATAGCCTCCATAAGTATCTACTATTATCTTTCTTCCCGTTAATCCAGTATCTCCTAAAGGTCCCCCGATCACAAATTTTCCTGTAGGATTAATATATATATTTGTGTTTTTATCTATCATATTTTCGGGAATTACTGGTTGTACCACTTTTTCAACTATATCTTTTTTTAGTTTTTCTTGCTGTATATTTTCATTATGTTGAGTAGAAATCAATACAGTCTCTATTCTTTTAGGTTTATCTTCTTCATATTCAACTGTTACTTGTGTTTTTCCATCAGGTCTCAAATATTCGATTTCTTTATTTTTTCTTACTTCTGTTAATCTTTTTGATAACTTATGTGCCATCGAAATTGCATACGGCATATATTCTGGTGTTTCATCACAAGCATATCCAAACATAATTCCTTGGTCTCCTGCTCCACCTATATCTACTCCAATTGCTATATCTGGACTCTGTTTTGTAATGTTTGTATATATTTTGCAAGTTCTATAATCCATATCTGTTTTTTCGTTGTCATATCCTATCTCTTTTATTGTTTTCCTTACTAAATCTTCTATATTTACTTCTCCATTAGCAGTTATTTGTCCTGCTATTGTTATACTATTTCCTGATGCAAATGTTTCTACGGCTACTCTTGCATTTTTATCTTTTTTTAAATACTCGTCTAATATGCAATCCGAAATTGTATCACATAGTTTGTCTGGATGCCCTTCTGTTACACTTTCAGAAGTAAAATAGTATTTTTTCATTTTTTAATTCCTTCCTGTTTTATTCTTTTATTATATAGAACAAACATCTTAGTTTCTTATAGATTTTTTCACTTATTTAGACTTTTTTCATTTTCGCAAATTGCAAATTCAATTGCTTTTTGCTGATTTTTTATTTCTACATTTTTTAATTCCCCTGCAAATTCTCCATCGATAGTCCATCTTAGTGGTTCTTGTGCTTCGATTTCTATATGATTTGCTTGTACAAAATGAATATATTTATTTTCTGTATAAACTTTTTGAATAAAAGATTTTAATATTTTAAAATATCCTCCTATATTTTGAGGTTTCTTTATAAATATTCCTTCAAATTTACCATCATCTAAAAGTATTTCTCCTCTTTCAAACCATTTAAATCCTGCTATCGACTCAGAATTACTAATTCCTCCATATATTATTTCATCTTCAAATTCTTTTCCGTCATATTTTACTTTTATTTTATATGTTGGTATATTCATTAATTCTTTTATCGCATTTTTATAATATGCTAATCTTCCATATTTATGTTTTGCTTTTTGTGATGTTATATACGCTACATCTGTTATTACTCCAAATGCTGCTACATAGCAGAAGTATTTACTTTCATTTAAAATTCCAATATCCACTAATCTTGCTTTTGATTCTAATAATCTTTTGGTTGCAGATATATCTTTTATTGGTATGTTTAATGTTCTTGCTAAGTCATTTGTTGTTCCCATTGGTACAAATGCTACTGATATATCTTTTATTTCTTTTTCCATCATTCCTGTTATTGTTTCATTTAGTGTTCCATCTCCACCACATACTAATACTAGGTCTTTGTCTTGTATTTCTTCTTCTATAATATTTTTTGCATTGTGCTTTTTTTGGGTTAATTGTATTTCTATTTCCATGTTTTCTTTTTCTATGTTTTCTTTTATTTCTTCTATATGTTTTTCTATTTTTCCTTTTCCTGATGTTGGATTAATTATTGCTAATACTTTTATGCTCAATTTCTACCCTTCTTTCTTTTTGTCTAACTATTTATTTCAATTGATTATATCATTTTTTTGCAAAAAATCAATGTTTATTGAATTTTTTCGACATTTGTGTCACTTTTTTTCAATTAAATTATATACAAATATTTTTATTTCTATTCTATTGCTTTTTGATTTTTTGCTTATTAACAAGTATCTGCCTTTCAAGATATAGTAAAATATTAACCAATATGCTTCTTGTATAATCAGTTACTTTTTTAGGTCAAATATTTTTCAAAAATTTATTATAATACATTCACTGATAACATAAAAAAACAAGTATAAACTTTAAAATATCTATACTTGTTTCTCCTAAGTTCATTTTATTCTTTCTCATTTTTTAATCTTTCAATTTCTTGATTCCAATCAAGCTCTGTCGTTGTATAATCAGATAAATCTGGTACCTCAATATCTTCATCTTTCACAATATCAAATTCATATTTATATTCTGTATTCTGTACATACATATTTCTTACTATATGTGTGTTTTCGTAATAATCGGCTGTACATGAATATCCAACTTGCATAATAGGTAATCCCGTTTCCATATCCACCCATAATTCTGAATCACTACTATGATTAGGGTCATTACTCTCTATAACATAATACATTCTTCCAATATCTTGACTGTCTTTTCTTATATTCCAATAGAATGGTGTTCCTAAAGTAAGAAGCCATGTTTGATATCCTGTTCCTATAGGATTGGGGGCTGTTAAAATTCCACTTTTATCTTTATGTGTAAATGCTCCATATTCTTTTGAAGCGGTTTTATTTTCTTTATTTATAATGACTTTGTAATCTTCTCCTATTGTACCATACTCGATTGTACTATTTGTTTCTATTTTATACTTTCCATTTTTATACCATTTTTTTGTAGTATTTATTGCATCTTTTCCTTCTGTTGTTTTTCCTTGGTCTATGCTAATTTCTTCTATATAAAAATTGTCAGATTTTAAACTGTTAGCATATTTATTAACTAACCCATTAATTATTGAAAACTTATAGCAATATATTCCTATAAGTATTAATAATATTATAATTATTGGACTTACAATAGCTTTTATTGTAGAATTTCTCCTGTATTTTTTTAAATAATCTACTTCTGGAATATCTTCTTTAGTAAATTCTTTCTCTTTTTCTGAATCTTTTTTTATTTCTTGCAATTTTTCTTGGCAGGTCTTACATGTCTTTAAATGTTCCTCAACTAATTTTCTTGAACTTTCATTAAGTACATTATCATTATAGCTTAATAATAAATCTTGAACTATCTCGCACTCATTCTCTTCCTTCATTTTTTAATTCCTCCTTTATTTTTTCCTTTCCACGATAATATGTAACCCTTGCCCAATTAGAAGTTTTGTTTAATATTTCTGCAATTTCTGAGAAACTTAAATTTCCTTCTATTCTTAAGTAAATTACTTCTTTGGTTTTTTCATCTAACATTTGCATTTTATTGTATAATTGCAATTTATCTTCTTTGTAGCATATCTCATCATCTATAGTTTCCTCATTACTATCAATTTCTCCCAATTCATCAATAGAAACAATTTTCAAATTCTTTTTCTTTTTTATTTCCTTATACCATAAATGTTTTGCTATTTGGCATAGCCATACTGAAATTTTGCAGTTGCCTTTGAATTTTTTTATTTCTTTTATTGCTATTGCAAATGTTTCTTGTGTTATTTCTTCTGCCGTTTGATTATCGTGGCATAGGCAAAATACATATTTATATATAGTTTTAGCATGTTTTTTGTATATTTCTTCTATATCTTGCATCTATATTTTGCCCCCTTCAAATAATAAGAGTTAAAATTCTACTTTTTGTTACAAAATTTTTTATATTTTTTATTTATTGCTTTTATTAGATCATACCTACCTATTATTTAAGAAAAATACTATCTTTTATAGCAAAAACGACATGTAAATAATCTAAAATGTTAGAATATCTATCCATGTCGCTTATTTATATAAATAGCATTTATTATTTTCTGCTTTCTTATTTTTTCGCTTTTTTATTTTTTCTATCTTTAAAGATTTTATCAAAAATATTATTTTGTTTTTTATCTTCATCTAATATATTTCTTTTCTTGCTTTTATTGTTTTTATTATTCAACTTATCAACTATATACTTGACATAATCTTCATTTTCATCAAAATCCTCTTCATATTTTCTGTTATATGCTTTATTAGGGTTGTTCTTTTTATTTTCTTTTCCATTGTATTCATCCTCTTCGAACTCATCCTCATCCTCGTCATCATATTCGTCATCTTCGAACTCATCCTCGTCTTCTTCATCATATTCATCATTTTCGTCATCTTCGAATTCATCATCATACTCATCATCTTCGTCATCATATTCATCATCTTCGAATTCATCATCGTATTCATCATCTTCAAATTCGTCATCTTCTTCATTGTATTCATCATATTCTAAATCATCATCAAATTCATTTTCGTCTTCAATTTCGTCATTCTCGTCCTGGTCTTTTTCCTCTTCGTCGTTATAATCATCCTCAAAGTCTTCATCAAAATCATCATTTTCTTCATATCCAGCATCATCAAATTCTTCTTCGTCATCATAATAATCTTCTTCATCACTCTTTTTTTGATTATCTTTTATTACATCTGATTCATCTTCATAATAATCCTCTTCTACTACTTCTTCATTCTCAATTTTATATTCAGATAAATCTTTGTTAAACTTAGTTGTCACTTCTTCTTGGAAAACATTATAAATATTTTTAATGCCTTCTATTCTCCAATAATTTGAATTAATTACTGTCGCCATTTTTACTTGTATTGAATTTACTTCTTGCTCGAAATTCTTTTCTTTATCTTCTATATTTTTCAAATATGTTTTATTATATAATTCTTCATAAGCCTTTTTAGTCGATTTATTTGCAATTTCTCTTAATAATAGCTCGTATAGCTTGTCAATTTGTATTATATCTAATTCAAAATTATTACAAGCTTGTTCCATCATCTTTTTGTGAGCCTTTGGCCCTGTAGTTGTTGTCATCCTTTCATAATCTAGAAATTCTGCTATATACTCTTTTTCCGAATTTAAAAATGCTAATTTTGCACAAATATTTTTTTGTGCTTTTTTATATTTCTCTAATTTAAAATTATCATTTTCTATTTCAACTAAAAGTCTTCTCATCTTATCATAAGCTAAAACGTAACATTCTGCTTCTCTTTCAGCAATACTAATTCTTACTCTTATAGCTTTTTTCAAAACATCTTCATTAAATGGTATTCTCTCATTCTTACCATTTTTTATCATAATTTGCTCAATTT
Organism: uncultured Clostridia bacterium; assembly: GCA_944388735.1. GTDB lineage: Bacteria > Bacillota > Clostridia > TANB77 > CAG-508 > CAG-269. The sequence continues at coordinate 943 of CALXJX010000027.1, read as the reverse complement.
CTTCTTTTATGGTACTTTTATCTGATTCGATAAAATCTTTTAATACTGAGCAATCTTTTGGACTAATTTGTTTAAATGCTTCATTTGTATTTTTTAAATATTCTATATGATTTGCTTCTCCTATTCTTCTTGCCTTTTCGCATTTGTTTCTTTCTTTCTGTCTTTCTGAAAAATCACTGAGATATTTAACAAAATCTGCTTTTAAAGTTTTCAATTCTTCATTGTTTTTATTAATTATTTCTTCGATTTTATTCAGCTTTGATTCTAGTGTTGTAGAATTTTCTCCTAAGTCAGAGAACATTTTTATTCTGTCATTTTCTAGTTTCTGGTTCATTTTACTTATTTTTTCTTGTTTCTTTTGTATTTCTTGTATTTTTTCTGCCATACTATCAAATTCTTGTATTATATTTGTCTCTTGTATCGTTATAGATTGATATTTTTCTATTTCCTCAATTAGATTTGTAAAATTGTTATAATTGTCTTTCAAATTGTATTCTTTGTTGAGATTAAGTATTTTTTCTAAATATCTTTCTAATACTATTGCACTTCTTTCATACATTTTTTGAACCCCCAAAATTCTACTTCTTTCTCATTATACATAAAATTATTTCAAAAGTCTAGTGATTTTACTTAATTTTTTGACTATTGGGTAACAGTTGTTACTATTCATAGTCTCCATAATAAGCTAAAAAATGTTGACATATTAATATATATCAACATTTTAAGTTGTAATTTTTAGCTGTGAATAGACATTCATGACCTCAAGAATCACCACCATAAACGAAAACATGTAATTGACATAAGTGATATAATTAAATAGTACAGCACAAGAGCGTTTGTTACTTGATTCCAAGAGAGCGTTGAATAGACTGCTATTGAGTTGTTTTCTTTGAACCACAATTTGTCTATGGCAAAAGCCAATAAAGACGTGTAGTAGTATAAT
>CALXJX010000026.1 GCA_944388735.1 uncultured Clostridia bacterium | reverse complement strand
TTCCCCCTCCAAATGCTTTTGCCTAAATCCTACATATTTTTTTGCCAAAAAACTACAAAAACTATTGACATTTACACTTGTCATAAACCTCGTCAATTCTTTTGAAAAAATCGTCTTTTTTAATCATCTGTTTTCCCTTTTGTTTCGCTTTATTCCACGAAACCCTTTCTTATTATTTTTGCCTGGAATCTTCCAGTTAACATTATTATACTATAATCTACATAAAATTGCAAATATGTCTAAAGACAAGTATAAATTCTAAAAAATAAAGAAAACTCTTGTACTTTTTCATTTTAAATGATATTATATGGTTGTAAAATATTGAAAGGAAGTGTATAAGCAAATGAAAATATTAATAACAGGAGCTAACGGAATGCTTGCAAAATCTGTTAGAAAAAGACTAGAAAAAGGAAATGAATTAATCTGCACAGACGTATCAGATTTAGACATAACAGATAGCAATGCAGTTATGGAATTTGTAACAAAAACAAAGCCAGATTATATAATAAACTGTGCTGCATACACAGCAGTAGATAAAGCAGAAGAAGCAGGAGAAATAGTAGAAAAAATAAATGCAGAAGGACCAGGTAACTTGGCAAAAGCAGCAAAAGCTGTTGATGCACCATTAGTACATATTAGTACAGACTATGTATTTGGTGGAGACTTAGATATAGAAAAAGTATATAAAGAAGATGATCCAAAAGCACCAGTAACAGTCTATGGAATAACAAAGCTACATGGTGAAGAGCGAATACAAGCAAATACAGAAAAATATTACATATTTAGAACAGCATGGCTTTATGGAGACGGAAATAATTTCGTAAGAACAATGTTAAAATTAGGGGATAGCAAAGACGAACTTAATGTAGTATCAGATCAACATGGAAGTCCTACATACACAGAAGATTTAGCGAATATAATAGGAGAAGCTATCGAAAAGAAAATACCATTCGGTGTATATCATGCAACAAACGAAGGATTTACAACATGGTATGACTTTACAAAAGCAATATTTGAATATTCTGGAACGATATGTCAAGTAAATCCAGTAACAACAGAAGAATATATTGAGATGATGAAAATTACACAAGCTAAGAGACCTAAAAACTCTCAACTATCAAAAGAAAAATTAAAAGCTCAAGGAATTCAAATACCTGATTGGGAAGAAGCTTTAAAAAGATACCTAATAGCAGAAGGAAAATTAGCCAATTAATTAAAGGTTTGCTAGATTTACCAAAAATCTAAATAATATTATAAGGAATGAAAAAAATGAAAAAAAACAGAAAAGGAATTATTTTAGCAGGAGGAAGTGGAACAAGATTATATCCATTAACTATTGCAATATCAAAACAAATTATGCCAGTATATGATAAACCAATGATATATTATCCATTATCTGTATTAATGCAAGCAGGGATAAGAGAAGTATTAATAATATCTACGCCAAGAGATGTGGGTACATTTCAAGCGTTATTAAAAGATGGAAGTCAATGGGGAATGCACTTTGAGTATAAAGTTCAACCAAAACCAAATGGTTTGGCGGAAGCATTTATTATAGGTGAAGATTTTATAGGACAAGATAATGTTGCCATGATATTAGGAGACAATATGTTCTATGGAGAGCATTTAAAAGAAAAGCTTGAGCAAGCGAATGATAGAGATGATGAAGCAACAATTTTTGGATATTATGTAAAAGACCCTAGAAGATATGGTGTTGTTGAAATAGACAAGAATGGTAATGCTATATCAATAGAAGAAAAACCAGAGAATCCAAAATCAAATTACGCGGTACCAGGATTATATTTTTGTACAAATGAGGTTATAGAAATTGCGAAAAATGTAAAACCTTCTGCAAGAGGAGAACTGGAAATAACATCTATACATGAAGAATACATGAAAAAAGGCAAACTAAAAGTAGAAAAGCTAGGAAGAGGCATGACTTGGTTTGACACAGGAACACATGACGCATTGCTAGAAACAGCAAGTTTCGTACAAACAATCGAAAAAAGACAAGGGTTACAAGTATGTTGCCCAGAGGAGATTGCATATAAACAAGGGTGGATATCAGTAGAGCAATTATCTAAATTGGCAGACTTATATATGAAAACAGACTATGGAAAATACTTAAAAGATTTAGCAGAAAATAAATTTATGGATGAATAATTAATATATGAAGGGAGATTACAATGGGAAATTTTAAGAAGATAGAAACATCTATTGATGGTGTATATATAATTGAACCAACAGTATTTGGGGATAATAGAGGATACTTTATGGAAACATATAGTGATAAAGAATTTGCTGAAATTGGCTTAAACTATACATTTGTACAAGATAATCAATCAAAATCAAGAAAAGGAGTTTTGAGGGGGTTACATTTTCAAAAAGAAAATACACAAGCAAAATTAGTAAGATGTATAAAAGGTGAAGTATTTGATGTCGCAGTTGATTTAAGACCTGGAAGTAAGACATTCGGAAAATGGGAAGGTGTTATAATTTCTGAAGAAAATAAAAAGATGTTCATGATACCAAGAGGATTTGCACATGGATTTTTAGTATTATCCGATGAAGCAGAATTCACATATAAATGTGATGATGTATATAATCCTAAAGCAGAAGGCGGTCTAGCATGGAATGACCCAGATGTTGCAATTGATTGGCCTTTAGGAGATATGAAAGTATCTGACTTATTAACTTCTGAAAAAGATGCAAAATGGCCTTCACTAAAAGAATTAAAAGAAACAGACCTATTTCAAAATTTAAATTAAGAGAAGTTAATTAAAAGATTATTGAAATATGGTAAAACAGAAACTAAAAAAATGTATTAGGTTACTAAAGCCAATTAAATATATCAATAAAAAATTAGGATAAAGGAGATAAAAAAATGAATAAAAATATATTAGTAACAGGAGCAGCAGGTTTTATAGGAGCAAATTTTGCAGAATACTTTGTAAACAAACATCCGGACTACAAGGTAATAGTTTTGGATAAACTAACCTATGCAGGAAATATGGATAATTTAAAAAAAGTAATAAATAAAATAACATTTGTGCAAGGAGATATATGCGACTTTGACTTAATGTTAGAAATATTCAAAAAATACGATATAAATGGAGTTATTCATTTTGCAGCAGAATCACATGTTGACAACAGCATAAAAAATCCATTTGTATTTACACAAACAAATGTCTTAGGTACACAAACATTATTAGAAGCAGCAAAAAGAACTTGGGGAGAAGGAAGTAATAATAAATTTGTACATATTTCTACAGACGAGGTATATGGTTCACTAGGAGAAGAAGGATACTTTACAGAAACATCACCTATTAAACCTAGTAGTCCATACTCATCATCAAAAGCAAGTTCAGACTTAATAGCATTTGCATATCAAGAAACATATAAAATGAATATAAATGTTACAAATTGTTCAAATAATTACGGACCATATCAACATAATGAAAAATTAATTCCACATATGATTAAATTAGCTTTAAATGACCAAAAATTACCTGTATATGGTACAGGTAAAAATATAAGAGACTGGTTATATGTAGAAGATCATTGCGAAGCAATTGATTTAGTATTTCACAATGGAAAATCAGGAGAAAGATACAATATAGGTGGTCATAATGAAAAAAGAAATATTGATATAGTAAAATTAATTCTAAAAAGACTTGGTAAATCAGAAGGATTAATCGAATATGTAGAGGACAGGAAGGGACATGATTATAGATATGCAATAGACCCAACTAAAATTAGAAATGAATTAGGCTGGGCTCCAAAAACAAAGTTTGAAGACGGAATTGTTAAAACTATTGATTGGTACTTAGATAATCCAGATTGGTTAAAATAGTTTTAATAGAATTTTTAAGGGACTAATTTGGAGGCAAAAAATGTTTTATGACAAATGTAAAAGAAAAGAATTATATGAAAGCTATTTTTATTATGGTTTTGAAGACAGAGATAAAATTTTAGAAGCAATTATATTTTTTACAAATCACAATTTAAATATAAAAAAATCATTAGAAAATATATATGAATTTTCGCCGGAAGAAAGTATAGAAAAATTAGAGGAAGAAGCATCAAAGATATATTTACAATTTTATAGGTTTATTAATATGAATGATAAAGATGCAGTAGACAGCAATGGATATTATAAACTAACTCAAAAAAAGAGAAAAAAGTTTATAGAATGTGGAGAAATTCAAGAAAAAGATGTAAGGCCTGTTATAGAGAAAAAGATTGAAGAATTTATGCAAGAAAAAAAGATAATGAAGACAAAAGCTGGTGTATATTTTAATAGACAGCAAGAAGCATACTATTACAGACCATATTATACAGAAAAATATGAAAATCCGGATAATGCTTGGTGGACAGAAGAAGTTTATAATTTTTTATCTGACCTAAAAGAATTGGAAAGAAGTGATAAAATAGAATATTATAAAGAATGGCTAGAAACAAAATTACAAAGAGCTATAAATTGCAATTATAATCAAAAAGATATAGAAACTATAGAATTTGTAAATACAAGATTTAAAGGAAAATTGAAAGAATATAGAGAAGAACTTAAAGAAAAAAATATCGATAGGGAGCTTAGTTAATGTACGCAATTAATAAGATTAGAAAACATAATGAACTTATTACATTTATTACCAAAATAATAAATATAATATTATATATTATAACTATACCAATTATTATTTTTAATTTTATAATAATTATAAAAACAATAATGAACCCAAATGAGGTGCCAGATTTTTTTGGGTATAAAGATTTTATGATTGTATCAGGAAGTATGGAACCAACGATTATGACAGGAGATGCAATTATTGTAAAAGAGGTACCAGAGAGTGAATTACATGAGAATGATATAATATCTTTTCGTGATAAAAATATAATTACTACCCACAGAATTATTAAAATTGAAAAGCAGGGAAATAGAACTTTATACACAACTAAAGGAGATAATAACAATACTGAGGATAGAGAAAAAATTAGTTATGAAGAAATAGAAGGAAAATATCAATTTAAATTAGAAGGACTTGGGATAATTATAGAGATTTTACAAAGTAAAGTTACTTTATTGATTTTAGTAGCAATACTACTAATTAACTATTGGTTTATGTCAAAAATCAATGGAAGCAAAAAAGTATAATTTTATCTGGTATATTATAACAATTCAGAAGTCAATAGGGCAAGAATGCTTACTCAAGAAAGCATTCTTGCCCTATTGACCTCTGAATATTGTTACAGCGTTAATTCTATACTAAAAATTAAATTAAAGTAAAATCGGGCTAATTTGTTCACCATCTAAAGCATATTCTATTGTTTTTATAATATAGTCTGCATCAAATACTACACTCCTAGGTTTAGTGATAGGATTATCTTGCCTAAAAGGAACAAAATAATAATTTTTCCTATTTAATAATTTGCCAATATTTTCAGCATTTCCACTTAAGGCATTATTAGTACTAGGTGCAATAACTAGAGGTCTGTTATTTCTTAAGTGGGATTTAGCAGCCATAGTAGCAGGAGTATCTATAATATCACAAGCAAGTTTAGAAATAGTATTTCCAGAACAAGGAGCAATTATCATAATATCTGTTAATCCTTTTGGACCAATAGGTTCTGCATCTGGAATTGTATGAATAATTTGCTTATTTGTTATTGTTTCAATCTCATTGATAAAATCAGAAGCTTTCCCAAATTTAGTATCCAAATTATAACTGTTGAAAGACATAACAGGAACAATTTCCGCTTCTTTTTTTATTAGTTCTTTCATCTTTGGTATTACTTTTTTAAATGTACAAAAAGAACCTGTAAAAACAAATCCTATTTTTTTTCCTTTTACATCCAAATTTTATCCTCCTTTCAAGATACTTTATATATAATATGAAGTTATGTAAATTTAGCAAACTGTTTTTATAATCTTTCTGTAAGTTTTCAGATGCAGATTAGTTATAAGTTTTTTATATCATTTCAGATCAACATCTGCAATGATATTTTTTTCTGGAAAAAATACTCAGAAATGGTTGACAAAAGCCAAAAATACCTGTATAATTTTAGAGTGATAAATAGTGAAAATACGAAAAGATATATACATATCTGATAACAAGGAGGGAATAAAAAATGGCACAACCAAAAAGAAGATGGTCAAAAGCAAGAACACATTCAAAAAGGTCAACATGGAAGAAAGAACAACCAAATTATTCAAGTTGTCCACATTGCCATGAACCAGTATTGCCACATAGAGTGTGTAAAAACTGCGGATATTATGACGGTAAAGAAGTAGTGGCTAAAAAAGAAACTGAAAATGCGTAATTATTAATAGTACTTGCCGAACAAGTGCTATTTTTGTTAAGGAAGTGATTGTATGTTAGAAAAATTTTTAAAAAAATCAAGTTGGACAGACATTGTTGTATCATTAATTTTTATCTTATTTGGAACAATGTTGATAACTAATCCAAGTTCTATAATGTCTATAATAGCTATAATCTTAGGTGGAATATGTATTATAATGGGAATTCTAAAAATAGTTGATTATTTTTCAACTGGTAAAACAGATAATTATTTAATTGCAATGGCAATTGTAGCGATTATTACAGGTATTATAATAATGTTTTGCTCAGATATTATAATGTCTATATTTAGAATTATTATTGCAATATGGATAATATATAGTGGTATTATAAATTTACAAACAACAATAGTTTGGAAAGATTTACAATCAAGATTATGGCTTTTATCTTTAGTTTTATCAGTTATAATGATAGGAGCTGGTATTTTTATTCTAGTAAATAGTGGAGCAATTTTACAGACTATAGGTGCAATAATAGTAGCTTATGGAATTGTTGATATTGTTGAAAATGTAATATTTATTAAAAAAATTGATAATTATATAGAAAAATAAATTTTAGAATTATATTTTTTGAGAATACTAAGGTTTGAGGAAAGTTAAAATTTTAAGTCAAGTATGATTTTAGAATTTTAACTTTTTTAAAATTGTAGAAAACATCGTCTTATATAATTAAAAAACTATTAGTGCATGAACAGGCAGAGATATCTAAAGAAGGTTTGATTAAATGGAGAATTTTGTTGGATGATAAGACAGGCTTTTATAAAGGAAATAATTGAAAAAGCTAAATATATTATTTAAATATTAATTAAAAATTGAGGGGATACAATGGTATTTAAAAAAGAATTTGTTGGCAGAAAAGAAGAAATACAAAAATTTTGGAATATATATAATAATATTGAATCTAATTGTAAAGTTATCAATTTTTTCGGAATGACTGGAATGGGCAAAACGATGCTACTAAATAAGTTAGAACAGGAATTAGAAGCAAAAATGCCAAAGAGCTATCATATTAAGATAGACATAGATTTTTGTTTTAATAAAGATTTAGAAACAAGTCACTTTTCACAGGCAGAAGAAGAAATATTGTTAAAAATGAGAAATCAATTAATTGATAAATATAAGTTTAAATTTAAATTATTTGATAAAACATTATATCAATATTATGAAAGTATAGGAATTCATAAAGAACGTCCTGAGATGCAAATGATTTTATCTAGAAATGAAAATGTTTCTCAAGCTGTTGAAATAATCAAAGATTTATTAGGAAATAATGGGATTTTTATTACAGCTTTAAAAACCGTAGATTTAGGAGTATCTTTTATAAAAAAATTAATTGATAATGATAAAGATACATTAAGTTCAGAAATTTTATATGAAAATTTAGCAAAATGTTTTGCCTTAGATTTACAAAATAACTTGGCTAAGAAGCAAATTATTGAAAATAATCCATTAGTAATTTTTATAGATACATTCGAAATGTTAATAAAAGGAAACATAGGAGCAGGAAATCAACTGATTAGTGATATTTGGCTTAGAAATGATATAGTAAAATCTTTAGATAATGTATTATGGGTGATTGCAGGAAGAGAAAAAATAAAGTGGAATGATAATGATGAGAAAGAAATAGGAATAGAAAAATGCGAATTACATAATTTATCAATAAAAGATAGCTTAGAGTTTTTAAGAAAAGCAGGAATTGTTGATGAAACACTACGTAATAATATATACAAAAAAAGCGAAGGAATGCCGATGTATCTTAATTTGTGTGTTGAGCAATATAATACTTTAAAAGAGAAAAATAAACCTATAGATATTTCATGCTTTGGAAATAACTTAGAAAAATTATCTAATAATATAATAAGAAATTTGAGTATAGAAGATCAAGAAATTTTAAGTTATTTGTCTTGCATGAATAATTGGAGCGATGAGTTTATTAGAAATTTAGGTAGTAAATTTATTACGTGTTTTTCATATATTAGATATAATAATTTGAAAAATAGGTCATTTGTAGAGAAAAGTTCAAATGGTCAGTATGCAATATTAAAAATAGCTAAAAATCTTTTAAATAAAAATTGTGATGTAAATATAAAAAGTATAGCAAAGGAAAATTTATCTACGTATTATGAAAGGCAAGTGCAAGATGAAAATTTGAATATCGAAGATAAAATCGATTTATTATACAAATATGTTGAAAACAATATTGAACAGGAACAATCTGAAGATATAGCAATAACAAAATTTAGCAATATTGAAGAACATTTAAACATGCTTGATAGATTAAGAAAACATGAAGATTTAAAAAATTTATTGGTTATATTATGGAACAGATTTAAATTAAATAAAAATTTAATTGGAAAAATAAGTAGAATGTTAATAAACACTTTGATTAAATTAAGTGAATATAAAAAAGCTGAGCAATTTGTTTTGGAATATGAAAAAATATATTGTAAAGAGCCGATAGAATCAGAATATTATTTTGAATATGTAAATTCTCAAGACTTAAAAGGAGAAGTATTTCTATATAGAAATAAATATGAAGAAGCATATACAATTTTTAAAAATGCATATAAAGAAAGACCTAACGATTTATACATACAAGAAAAATTAGCTTTAACGTACGGAAGGAAAAATCAACATAAGAAAGAAATAGAGTTATTGGAAGATGTATTATTAAAAGAAGAGATAAGAAAGGAAGTGTTTGGTGATTTAAAAATTAGAACTACCAAAAGAAACATTGCTAACGCATTTTCTCATTGTGGAGAGTATCAAAAAGCAATAGATATATATGACCAATTGATTAATACAGCCCATGATGAATTAGAAAAAGCAAGTTTAAAAAATAATAAATCAAATTCTTTATCACTTTTAGGAAAGTATGAAGAAGCATATAAAACTGTTCGAGAAGCTTATCAGACAAGAAAAGAAATTTTAGGTGAAAAACATTTAATTACTATAAATACACTATATAATATGGCTAATATTTTAGCAAACTTACATAAGTTTAAAGATGCCATTGATATGTATGAGATAACATATATAGAAAGAAAAGAGAAACTAGGCGAACAAAATGATGATACTTTAAGGACTTTGAGCAGTAAAGCAATAACATATTTTTATGCAGGGGAAATTAACGAAGCATTAAGAATTTTGCAAGAAGTATATAAAATAATGAGTAGTAAGTATAAACAAGATGATTTAAGAGTTGTCACTGTTTTAAATAACTTAGCTAAGGTATATAATGCAAAAGGAGAAAGCGAAAAGGCTCTAAGCATAGCGGAGAAAGTTTATGATGTGAGACTAAATACATTAGGACATTTAAATGCGGATACATTAACTACTGCTTCACTTCTAGGAAATATTTATTTGAAATTGGGACGAAAAGAAGAAGGAAGACAGATTTTAGAAGACACTCTGAAAAAAGCTAAGAAGGTTGGATATGATAGTGGACAAAGTTTTATAGTAGAAACTAATGACTTGCTAAAAGCTATTTGAGTAAATTAACGAAATTAATTAGTGAATAAGAAAGTGACGAGGGAGGGAAAACATGATATTATACAGTAATGAAGAGGGATTTATAAAACCTCAAGGAATAAAAAATTTAAAAGGAATTCGAGATTTGAGCATTAAATTACCACATATAGCAGTTGGAGTTTTTTCGGAATATTTAGTAAAAGATATTACAAAGACATTCGAATGTGAAAAAGTAGGAGAATTAACAGAAAAACGTCCGGTGTACATAATGGACTATAAAAATATAAAGTTAACGCTTTTTATGGCCGGAATTAGTGGCCCTTGGATAAGTAACGATATAGAAGAGCTAAAGGCTAATGGTGTTGATACATTCATTATATTCGGAAATTGTGGAGTTTTAGATAGAACAATAGAAGACTGTTCAATTATAATCCCGACAAAAGCTTATAGAGATGAAGGCACGAGTTATCATTATTTACCAGACTCAGAATATATTGAACTTGATGATAAATATATAGATGTATTCAAAAATATCCTAACAGAATATAACTTTACTTATAGTGAAGGAGCTACATGGACAACAGATGCTTTTTATAGAGAAACAAAAGAAAAAATAAATATATTTAAAAATAAAGGAGTAATTTGTGTAGAGATGGAAGGAGCTTCAATTGCAGCCGTTTGCAAGTATAGAAAACTAAATTATTTTACTTTTTATTACGCAGGTGATAATTTAGATTCTGTTGAATGGGAAGAAAGGAGTATAACTCAATTATGTAACTTTGATAAAAAAACTAGAGTACCAGTACTTGCTTTAGAATTAGCATATAAAATTGAAAATTTGAAGAGGTGAAAATTATGAAAGATTTTAGAATTGAGAAATTAGCTAGTAATTTATTAAACCATTCTATTAACTTGCAAAAGGGAGAAAAAATATTAATAGAAATAATTGGAACAGATGCAGTTCCTTTAGGAAAAGAATTAATAAAACAATCAGAAATTAGAGGTGCACTTCCATTTTTTAATATAATATATTATGAGATAATGCGAGAAATGCTAAAAAATGCAACAGAAGGGCAGATGCGAATTTATGCAAAACATGATTTGCAAAGAATGAAGGACATGGATGCATATATTGGAATAAGAGCAAGTACAAATACAGCAGATCTAAATGGAATTTCAAAAGAAAAAATGGAATTATATAATAAATACTATAATTTACCAGTACATTTTGAGGAAAGAGTAAAAAATAAAAAATGGTGTATTTTAAGATACCCAAATGCCTCAATGGCGCAAATGAGTAATATGAATACAGAAGAATTTGAAGATTTTTATTTTAACGTCTGCACATTAGATTATGGTAGAATGTCAAAAGCTATGGATGCTTTAGTTGATTTAATGAATAAAACGAAAAAAGTTCATATAGTGGGAGAAGGAACAGATTTAACATTTAGTATAGAAGGAATACTAGCTAAAAAATATATGGGAACATTTAATATACCTGACGGAGAGGTAGCTACGGCACCAGTTAAGAACAGTGTAAATGGATATATATCATATAACACAGAAACAAGATATAATGGGGTACTATTTAATAATATTAAATTTGAGTTTGAAAATGGAAAAATAGTTAATGCAACGTCTAATAAGCCAAAAGAACTTAATGAAATTTTAGATACTGATGAAGGAAGTAGATATATTGGAGAATTTGCTATTGGTCTAAATCCATATATAGAAAAGCCAATAGGGGATACTTTGTTCGATGAGAAGATAAAAGGAAGTTTTCATTTTACACCAGGAGATAGTTTAGAAGAAAGCGATAATGGAAATCGTTCTAGTATTCATTGGGATATAATAAATATACAAACACCAGAATATGGTGGTGGAGAGATTTGGTTTGATAATGTTCTAGTAAGGAAAAATGGAATTTTTGTTTTGGATGAGTTGAAATCATTAAACCCAGAAAATTTGATTTAATATATTATCAAGTAACCAAAATATATCATAATCCATAAAATATATAAAAATGAAAGGAGAATATTTTATGGATTATGAATTAATGATGAATGGAAACGTAAAAATTGGACAAAAAGCACCTGAGTTTACAGCAATGACTACTTTTGGAGAGATTAACTTAAATGACTATAAGGGAAAGTGGTTGGTATTATTTTCACACCCAGGTGATTTTACTCCCGTAAGGTCTTACAATTTGGGGAAGACTGAAAGATAATTGCCATTTGGCGTTGTTGAGACTACGTTTGAAATTAAATCAACGTGCACCAGCACGCCTCATTGATTTCAAACTTGCTCGAATAGAAATCTTAGCAACAAATAGTTGCCTAAAAAATTGTCCAATGATTTTTACACATACAACAGCATTATCTCATGCATCAGATAAAACAAATGGAAAAGAGAAATATGAGGATTGGAGTTTATTTTATTGTCAAAAAATTCAAAATGAAAATGAAGAAGAATATATAAAATCTCCTTGGGTAAGACCTGAAGATGTAAAATATTATGAAGATATTGGAATAGAACATTTTAAACTTACTGAAAGAGGATTTCCAACAGATGAATTAGTAAAAAGAGTAAAGGCATATACGAATAGAAAATATGATGGAAATCTAATTGATTTAATTCAAGGACATGGTTATTTAGATAAAAGAGGAGAAAAAAAACTCGAGAAAAGGCAGGTTAAAACGCAAGGCGCAATTTATAATGAAATAAAGAGAATTAGAGGTTTAGGATGTCCAAGGCAATATCCTAGAAATATATATATTGATAATAGCAAGTTAGATGGGTTTATTGATTTCTTTTTGGAAGGTAATTGTAGCAACAATTGTAATAGTTGTGGTTACTGTAAAAAAATATCAGATAAAGTAATTACAAAAAATAAAGAAGTTTCAGATTACTTGAAGGAGTTGTATAGAAAATATGATGAGTTTAAAATATAATGATATAGAAGATTGGTATGAAGTATATGAAGAGCAAATCAAGAAAAGTGGTGGAAGCAAATCATATATGGAATTTAAAATAAAGCATAAAAAGAAATTAATAATGAAGAAATATTAAATTTTGCGAAGAGACATCCTAGTATTTATGTTATGATAGATGAGTCCAATATAGAATTCTCAAATAGAGAAAGTTTATTAAGAAAAGAATTATTGCAAAATCTAATAATACTAAAAAGTTTTTCAAAAGCATATGGTTTATCAAATTTAAGAATTGGATATTTAGTATGTAGCAAAGTCTTGAGTGAAAAATATAAAAGACTTGTTACCATTAATGAATTTTCTGGCATTTCTGTTTATTATGCAAATAAAGCAATTTGTAGTGATTATTATAAAATAAATGTTGTAAAAATCCACAAAGAATTGAGATACCTAGCATATTATTTAAATAGCATAGGAATAGAAACATTTAACACTTTATCAAATACACTTTTCACGAAGACTATATTTGATTTTAATTTTATAAAAGAGTTGGAAACTCACAATATATCAATGGTGCCAATAATCGACCAAAATAAAGACTTACATTTTAGAATTGCATGTCAAACGCATAAAACAAATAAACTCTTTATAAAAGAATTATATAAAATCGATAATATAAGAAAATATATATTATCGTAGGAAGGAATAAAATGGAAAAATTAATCTATTTAACGACTAATCCAAATAAAGTTAATGAGGCTAATGAATTTTTTGGAAAAAAGTATGGCTTTAATATAGAAATCGTTAATCCTGATTTTGAGATACTAGAAATACAAGCAGAAACATGTAGAGAGGTGGCAGCCTTTAGCGCTGAATATGGTGCAAATAAATTAGGTAAAGCTGTATTAAAATCGGATAGTGGATTATACATAGAAGCCTTAGGAGGATTGCCAGGACCATATAATCATTACTTTGACAAACAAATAGGAGTAGAAAAATTCCTAGAATTGTTTAAGAACGAAAAAAATAGAAAAGCAAGATTAGAACATTGTTTTGCTTTTTGTGAACCAGGTAAGAAAGCAATTGTATTTTCTGGTGGAGGAACTGGAACAATTGCGTATGAGGCAAGAGGAACAAGAGGTCGTTGGCATGATAGATTCTATATACCTGATGGTGAAAGTAAGACTTTAAGTGAATTAAGGGAGATTGACTATACAAGAGAGGCTACATTCTGGGGAGATGCGAAAGACCAATTCGCTAAATGGTATAAAGAAAACTACTTAGTTAAAAAGCAATAATGCTTTTTATATATAAAAAAATCACATTTCTAGGAGGTTACTAGTCATGAAAAAACTAAAGTTAACACAAGAAGGTTTAGAAAAATTAACGCGGGAATTGGAGAGTAAAAGGGAGGAATTACGGGAGTTAGGAAAATACAAAAGTCAGGCAGCAGCTAATGAAGGTGATACTTGGCATGACAACTTTGCTTTTGAGCAAACTGAAATTAATGAAAGAGGTCTGATTAGGCAAATCAATGAATTATATGAGGGCAAATATACTGTTAACGGCAATGAGATTTTCGTCAAGATTAAGTCAGTAAGTAACTAATTATAATATGTGATTCTAAACAAGGAGAATTCTAAATAGAGTTCTTCTTGTTTTTTTGATGACTAAAAAAATTGTTGATGTTAAATCTTAATATTAATAATAATTTTAAAGAAGAGGACATTATACTTATTCTAAGTAAATATTTTCATTGTCATGTTAAAAATTTTTCCTACAATTTTTTAACTTTTTTCTCAAAAATGAGAAAATTTCATAACATCTTGGACTTCTATTAAGTAGAGAGTGTTAGAACTTCTCTATTATGAATAACATTTATTAGAAATGTTATAAAGGAGTCCAAGAATAATGCAAAGTATAGTTTCGGAAATTCAAAGATATAATTATATACAAATTTATTTGACAGAGGAAGAATTAGAAAAACAAGAAACAAAAAAACTAATTGAAAAATATAAGAAACAAAAGTATAAAATAGGAATATTTGTAACAGGAAAAGAGAATTATCCCGAAGTTCTCAAAAAAATAGTTACAAAACAAGTGGAATTATCAGACAATGTATGTTAACATAGACAATAAGCAATATCAGGCAAAAGGAGGGAAAATGACAGTTGCACGGATATTGTAGATTGTCTAGAGATGAAGATAAAGAAAATTACTCAAGCATAGAAGAACAAAAAAGAATCATTAAAGATTATGCTTCTACTCGTAATTGGATTATCGAAGATAAAGACTTCTACATAGATGACAATGTTTCGGGATATACCTTTAATAGACCTGAATTCACAAAGATGTTAGAAAAAGTAAAGGGAGGAAAAATTGATGTAGTTATAGCAAAAGACCTATCGAGAATTGGAAGAAATAATGGAAAAGTTTTGGTACTTATTGATGAATTTAAAAATATGCAAAAGAACTTAATTTTAGTTTCTGAAATGGGAGGAACTTATGATGTTTTAAATGATAGAGATGATACAATTGGAATTACAACTTGGTTTAATGAAAGATATGTAAAAGACTGTTCAAGAAAGACAAGAGATCATATGTATTCTAAACAAAAGACTGGAAGATTAGTAATGGGAAATTATTATGGCTATGTAAAAGATAAGGAAGATGTTACAAAATTATATGTAGATGAAGAAATTAGACCAGTTATAAAACTAATATATAAATTATATATAGAAGAAGGACTAGGTAGAAAAAAGATTTGTGATATTTTAAATAGTAAATATAATTATCCAACTCCATCAGTATATTATAGGCGAAAACATTTAGAGAGAGGAAGAATATATAAACATCCAGTACAAGAATTATGGTCAACATATATGATAAGTAATATATTAAACAATGATGTGTATACAGGAACTTTAAGAACTCATAAAAAGAAAACAATTTCTATAAGAGGCAAAGCAATCAAACTTCCAGAGGAAGAACACTTCGTATTTGAAAATAATCACGAAGCAATTATTTCAAAAGAAACTTTTGAACTGGCACAAAATATACGAAAAAGAAAAGCAAAATCAAAATCTACATCAGGAACTAGAAAAAGAAATTATGCTTTTTCTGGTTTAATTAGATGTGGTGATTGTGATTTTGGAGTAAGTGGAATTACAATGAATAGAAAACAAAAGCAGAAAGGATATGAATGTTCACAGTATAGAACTTATGGAAAAGCAAGATGCAAATGTCATGAGATAAAAGAAAGCGATATAATCATTCATTTAAAAGAATTTCTAAAATTTACTAAACAAAAATATCAAAATGAGATAAATAAAATAGAGATTGAGGCTAAAACTAATAAAGAACAAACAAATAAGGAAAAAATTAAATTTGAAATTGAGACATTGAAAGCAGAATATATAGTGTTATTAAATCAAAAAATAAAAGATTTAGCTAATAATACAAATGAGTATCAAAAACAGATGATAGAAGATTCATATAAAGGATTAGAGATAGAAAAAACAAGTAGAATAGAAAAACTACAAGAAATTTTACAAAAAGAAGAACAAGAAATTTCAAAAGGACAAATAGTCAAACTAAAAACTGCAATGGAATATTTTGATGAGATTATATCTGCTGAAGTCCCTAGCAGATATGTTTTAGAAAATATAATTGATACTATATGGATTTATAGTGATAAAACTGTAAAGTTTGATTTAAAAATAGATATAGAAAAATTAATATAAACATTGCCGTCTTAAATTATTAAAATTTTATAAAAGAATTTAAAGATGCTCAAGAAAAAGTGATATAATATTCATATATTGGTCAAAAAAATGTGATAAATTTAAAAAAGTTATTCGAAAAAGTGTACAAAACATAAAAAAAGTTGTTCGAAAAAATGTACAAAACATAAAGAAAGTCGTTCGAAAAAATGTATAAATATAGAAAAAGTCGTTTGATTTTTTGTGATAATTATGATACAATTTACATAATTAATTTTTGATGAAATTCAAGAAGTACCAAAAGCATTAACTTCGCTAAAATATTTTTGCGAAAATGCAAGACAATATCATATATTGGCGGCAGGTTCACTTTTAGGAGTTGCTTTGCATGAAGGAACTTCATTTCCTGTTGGAAAAGTGGATTTTATTGACTTATATCCTTTAAATTTTCAGGAGTTTTTACTTGCAATAGGAGAAGAAAAATTAGTAAATATATTAAATGAAAAAGATTGGGATTTAATAAATATCTTTAAAGATAAATTTATTTCATATTTAAGAGAATATTATTTCATTGGTGGTATGCCAGAAGCTGTAAATAAATATATAGAAACAAAAGATTATAAGAAAGTTAGAAACGTACAGTTAAAATTATTACAAGCTTATGAAGAGGATTTTTCAAAACATGCACCAAACGACATTGTTCCTAGACTAAAAATGCTGTGGAATAGTATACCAGCTCAACTAGCAAAGGAGAATAAAAAATTTATATATGGCTTAATTAAAGAAGGAGCAAGGGCAAAAGAATACGAATTGGCTTTATCATGGCTAATTGATTGTGGCTTAATATACAAAATTGATAGAGTAACTAAACCTAATATTCCATTAATAGCTTATCAAGATACAAGTGCATTTAAACTATATATTCTTGATGTCGGAATTTTAGGTGCTATGACCAGAATAGATGAAAAAATTCTGCTTGAAGGTAATGAAATTTTTACAGAATTTAAAGGCTCTTTCACAGAGCAATTTGTCTTAACAGAATTAAAATCAAATAAAGATATACCAATATTTTATTGGAGTGCAGAAAAAGCTACTGCAGAGATTGATTTTGTAATACAGTTAGGTACAAATATAATTCCTATAGAAGTAAAAGCATCAGAAAATTTACAAGCCAAAAGCTTAAAAACATTTATAGAAAAATATAAAACAACAAAAAATGTGAGAACATCAATGTCTAATTATAGGAAAGAAGAAAAACTTATTAATATCCCATTATATTCTATAGGGAATATTGAAAAACTAATATAACTATCCCCACATTTAAAGATTTTACCCCCGTTTGCACAACAGAAATGATTGCATTTACAAGAGCACATACATACTTCAAGCAAATAAATACAGAATTATTAGGATTAAGTGTAGATAGTAATTCATCACATCTTGCGTGGATATATGATATATATTGTAGAACAGGAATAAAAATATCTTTTCCTATAATTGCAGATAGAAATGGGGAAATAGCAAGAAAATATGGAATGATATCGAGTGATATCAGCAACACAGAAACAGTTAGAAACGTTTATGTGATAGATGATAAAGGAATAATAAGAACAATTTTAATATATCCAATGAATGTAGGAAGATTTATACCAGAGATTATTCGAATAATAATGGCATTACAAATGGCAGATTGTACAAAAAGTTCAACAGCAGCAAACTGGATTCCAAACCAACCAGTAATTATGCCAATTCCAAAAACATATCAGCAATTAGAAGAAAGAAACGAAGAAATACAAAAAAATAAAAATGGAATAAGTTGGTATTTAAGTTTTAAAGAGCCAGATAAAAATTGCTTAAAGGCCGAATAATTTTGTGCTTTTTATCCATACTACAAATATGAGCAAAATACTCATAACCTTTTATTTTGGGAGGTAGAAAATGGAAGGAAAGCAGAAAATACATTGCACAGTTGGAACTTGTGTATATAACAATCAAGAACAAAATATGTGTGTATTAGAAGCAATACAAGTTACACCTGTACAAAACACACAGACAAAAATGCCAGATGAGTCAATGTGTGCAAGTTATGAATATGAGAAGGAATAAATTTTCTTCTCTTTTTTCTTGACATATTTAAAATTTAGAAATAGAATAAATACGAAAAAAAGAAGGAAAGGAATGATATTATGTTAGTAACAACAACAGATATGTTTAAAAAGTCAATGGAAGAAAAATTTGCTATAGGAGCATTTAACGTAAATAATATGGAAATAATACAAGGAATAGTAGATGCAGCAGCAGAAAGCAAATCACCAGTTATTTTACAAGCTTCATCTAGTGCAATAAAATATGCAAGAATAAACTATTTAATGAAAATGGTAGAAGCGGCAATAGAGGAACATCCAGAAATTCCAATAGCTATACATTTAGATCACGGACCTGATTTTGAAACTGCAAAAATGTGTATAGATAATGGATTTACATCTGTTATGATAGACGGTTCAAAATATGATTTTGAAAAAAATGTAGAATTAACAAAGCAAGTAGTTGAATATGCACATAGTAAAGGTGTAGTAGTCGAAGCGGAATTAGGCAAATTAGCTGGTATCGAAGATGATGTAAATGTTTCAGCTTCTGATGCTATGTATACTGATCCAGATCAAGCCAAAGAGTTTGTAGAAAGAACAGGATGCGATTCTTTAGCAATAGCTATTGGAACAAGTCATGGTGCATATAAATTTAAAGGAGAAGCAAAATTAAGATTTGACATTTTAAAAGAAATTAAAGAAAAAATTCCAAATACTCCAATTGTTTTGCATGGGGCTTCAACAGTAATTCCTAAACTAGTAAATATGTGTAATGAATATGGAGGAAATATACCAGGTGCAAAAGGTGTACCAGATGAGATTTTACATGAAGCAAGTATTTCAGGAGTTTCAAAAATTAATGTAGATACAGATTTAAGGTTAGCTATGACAGCAGGAATTAGAAAAGTTTTTGCAGAAGATCCAAGTGCTTTTGACCCAAGAAAGTATTTAACTCCTGCAAGAGACTTAATTAAAGAAACTGTTAAGCACAAAATGATAGACGTTTTTGGTTCAGCAAATAGAATCTAAGCCAATTTTACACAATTAAAATTATGTGCATTCGTTGGAACGTAGTGACTTTTTTACGATAGGAAAGCATTTGTAAAAGTAAAAAGATAATGGTGGTAAATTATTAAAAATATGCCATCATTATCTATTTTTTAAATTAATTTCTATTTGTCTTTGAGCATCTTTTTTTGCTAAATCTTCTCTTTTATCATATAATTTTTTTCCTTTGCCAATACCTATTTCAAGTTTAACTAAACTACCTTTAAAATAAAGACTTATAGGTACTAGACTTAATCCTTTTTGCTTTGTTAAACCAATCAATCTAGTTATTTCTTTTTTATGTAATAATAGTTTTCTATCTCTTAAAGGGTCTTTATTGAAAATGTTTCCGTGTTCATAAGGACTTATGTGCATTCCTATAATGTATACTTCACCATTTTTTACCATACAGTATGTATCTTTCAAATTAACTTTTCCAGCCCTAATGGATTTTATTTCGGTTCCTGATAAAACTATTCCAACTTCTAATTTATCATTTATTATATAATTGTGATATGCTGTTGGATTTTTTGCAATTAATTTTGTGTTCATATTTTTTATATCCTTTCTCGTAAAATAAAGTTTTTAGTATTATATCATATTAAACAAATAAAATATAGTCTTTATAGAAATTTCTCATTTAGTTTGTAACAGTTCAGAGGTCAATGGCAAAGAATATAATTTTCTTCATCGTCTTCTTGGCTTGGTCAGTTATAGAAAATAAAAATTTTCTATAACTAAGCATTATTGCATACAATTTTACTTGCGTAAAATTGGTGCACGAACAATGACTAAGAATTTATATATCTATTCCACGGCACATTCGAATTCGATTCAGGAAATTATATTCTTTGCCATTGACCTCTGAATTGCTAATATTTAAATTGTTTTAGAAACTTGATTAATCACTTAATCATTTCTATCATGATTAGAACCATTTAGTTGCATAGAATAATACCATACTAGTGCAATTATGGCAATCGTTGCTATTCCTAATATAAGCCAAGTCCAAGCAGTAGAACCCATTCCCATAAATGTTGAATCTGATGATGTTCTTGTAGCAACATATCTATCATTCATAACATCGTTATTTGTATCTTTAGCAGTATCATTATTATCACCATTATTCATAATAGTATTACCTATATTATTAGCGGCATTTTCCATATTAGATGTAGCATTTTTTGATGCATTTGTAATATCATTTACAGCACCTTCAACAGCATTTTCTGCACCACCAACTACATCTCTTACACCATTTGCTGCATCTTGTAATACATCTGTTGCAAAACAAATACTAAATGAGAAGATGATAGTTAAAAGGATAGCTAAACTTATAAATAATTTTCTGTACATAAAATTATCCTCCTATTTTTATTTTTAATTTTTATAAATAAAATATAAAAATTAAATTTTATACTTATAGTATTAAAAAAATTGGATAAAATATTCATACAAAATTTTCTTGTAGAAATCTGTCGACTAAAAATTAGAACAAATGGACATACTATTGTGTACAATTGTCAGAGCAAAGTGATTTTAATACAATAAGAAAGAATAACTTTCTTATTGCATAAAAAAAGCTCTAATTAAAAGAGCTATGATTTTTTTTAATATTTATTTTTTTAATCTTATTAAAATTGCAATTGCAAGTAAAATTAATAAAACACCGATTACAATTAAAAGAATATTTAAAATTCCAGATAATCCCAATTCGCTATCAGATGATGAATTTGCAGAATTTACTGTTGTAGTGGTAGGTGGTGCTATATTTGTGTTTTGAGTATTAGTGTTTTCATAATTTACAGAGTTACTAGTGTTTGCAGAATTACTAGTATTCGAAGTATTAGTATTTGAATTATTAGCGTTTAAATTATTAGTGTTTGAAGTACTATTTGTAGAAGATGTTTCATTTGTCTCAGTATTTTCAGTAATGTTCATATCTACTGAATAGCTAATGATACATATATTAAATATTATTAGAAAAGATAAAAAAATTACAAATAATTTTTTTGAAAATTTTGACATTTTAATCCTCCTTAAGAAACCAGTGAACTTATAAATTGCATAATATGCGAGTCACTTTTCTTTTGTTATTATTAATTTTTATTATGATATAATCATAACAAAAAAGGAAAAAAATGTCTAGTAAATTTGCAAATTTTCTACGAAACTTCTTAAAAAATTATATCTCAATTCTTGAATGATATCTCTCTAGCCACATATTTACTTGAATTTATGAAAGGTCATTAAAAAAATTGCGATTAAACTTCAAAAGTCATTGTAAAAACTTGCAAGAACATTCCAAAAGTCCTCGTAAAAACTTGCGGAAATATTTCAAGAGTCCTCATAAAAACTTGCATAAACTAATAAAAAGTTGTATAATATAATAAAGAAAAGAGAATTATGAGGTGGTAAAAATGTTAGAAAGAAAAATTACCAAAGTACTAGAAGAATGGAAAAAAGAAGAAAAGAAACCATGCTTATTAATTCGAGGAGCAAGACAAGTTGGAAAAACATTTATTATTGATGACTTTGCAAAAAAAAATTATGAAAATTATATTTATATAAATTTTGAATTAACTCCCGAATATAAAAATATTTTTGCTGGGAATCTAGATATTAAAACATTAATAATGAAACTTGAAGTTACATTTCCAAATGTAAATATAGTACCGAATAAAACGATTTTATTTTTAGACGAGATACAATCTTGTCCAAACGCAAGAACAGCATTGAAAAGCTTTGCTTTAGACGGAAAAATTGATGTAATTTCATCTGGCTCATTATTAGGTTTATACTATAAAGAAGTAACATCATATCCAGTAGGCTATGAAAGAGTTATAGATTTATATCCATTAGATTTTGAAGAATTTTTATGGGGAATAGGTATTAAAAAAGAAACTATAAATTATGCAAAGGATTGTTTTGAAAATATCAAACCAATGGATGAATA
>CALXJX010000025.1 GCA_944388735.1 uncultured Clostridia bacterium | reverse complement strand
GTTGTAAGTACGGTTCGGGGGCGAGTGTTGGAAAATCTAGTTTAGCAATAAACCAAGGCGTCTGGCACTTAGCCTACAAAATTATAAAATAATTATAATTTATATTTAATTTGTGCCAAAAAAACACGTCCCCAATGGCACAACCGCAAAAAAGTTTACTAAATATTAACTTTTTTTGAACTTTAAAATTAATAAATTTCTGTTAATATATAAAACAAATAGGAGGGGGTAACTTGAAAAAAATAAGTATAATAATACCAATATATAACGAAGAAGAAAGCATACCATATTTAAAAAACAGAATTATAAATACAATAAATAAAATCAATAAATACGAATTTAATATAGTACTAGTAAATGACGGAAGCAGTGACAACAGTATAGCAGAAATAAAGAATTGCAGAAAAGTAGATAAAAGATTCGAATACATAGCATTATCAAGAAATTATGGAAAAGAAATTGCACTAATAGCAGGTTTAGATTACTGTAAAGAAAGTGATGCAGTTATTTTAATGGATGCAGACTTACAAGATCCTCCTGAACTAATAGAAAAAATGATAACAGAATGGCAAAAAGGATATGATGATGTTTATGCAAGAAGAACAAGTAGAGAAGGAGAAACATGGTTAAAAAAAGCTACATCTAAAGCATATTATTATGTACTATCAAAAATGACTAAAGTACCAATACAAAAAGATACAGGGGATTTTAGATTATTGGATAAAAGATGTGTACAAGCGATTTGTTATATGAGAGAAAACAATAGATGTTCAAAAAGCTTATTTAGTTGGATTGGCTTTAACAAAAAAGAAATATTATTTGAAAGAGAAAAAAGAATCGCGGGAAATACGAAATGGAATTATTTTAATTTGATTAAATTAGCAGTTGATGGAATTACGTCACTTTCTACTTCACCATTAAAATGGATGATATATATTAGCAGTCTTTTCATATTGATATTAGTTTTGTACGGAGCAGTAATAGGATGTTTTGCAATAGGTGGGAATAATATATCAGATATAAGTATAATAATATTTATTATTTTATTACTTTCTACGATTCAAATGAGTTTTATTAGCATTGTGGGGATATACCTAAGTAGAATGTTTGTAGAAACAAAAAATAGACCGTTATATTTGCTAGATGAAATAAACGGAAAAAAAGAAAAAAATCAATTTGGAGAAAAGAATGAAAAACAAAAAAGCAATAATATGGATTTTAATTATAATCACTATTTTACAAATTAGTGTTAGAATTTATGTTGGAGGTCGAAAAACATATTTTCATATAGATGAGGCATACTCTTATGGCCTTATGAATTATGATAAACTAAATATTACAGATAATGAAGATTTTTTAAATATTTGGCATGATAAATCTTATTATTTGGATTATTTAGAAATTAATGAAGACGAAAAATTAGATTGGAAACCAGTTTATGAAAATCAAAAAAATGATGTGCATCCACCATTATATTATTTTTTACTGAGATGTATGGCTAGTTTTACAATAAAAGACTTTACTAAGTGGACAGGTTTAATTTTAAATATTATTTTATTTTGTATTTCAAATGTATTTATATATAAAATAAGTAAAAAGATATTTAAAAATCCTATATATGGAATTTTAGCATGTTTTATAAATGGATTTAGTATTATTTCTATTAATACAAGTAATTACATAAGAATGTATGAACTAGCTAATCTAGCAACACTAAGTCTAACATGGTTTCATTTAAAGATATATGAAAAAGAAAAAATTAGTGTAAAGGATTTAATACCTATTTTTATAAGTTTTATTTTAGGGGGATTGACACATTATTATGTTTTATTATATGGACTTGGTTTATACATTTTTTATACATTTAAATGTATAAAAAATAAACAAAAAAGCAATTTATTAAAATATCAGATTACAATAATATTATGTGCGATAATATATTTGCTTATTTTTCCATATTCAATAGGACATGTATTTTTTAGTTACAGAGGAGTAACGCAAGTAAAAAATGATGTAATTACACAAATATTAGGATATATAAAGATTATAAATAAAGAATTTTTTAATAATTTATTTGTTTTGCTTATTATTGTAGTTATAATTTTATATAAACCAAATACAAAAATTTTTAATGCAATAAAAAACAAAATAAGTGCAATAAAAAACAAATTTAAGAATGAAAAGCAAAAAATTAATACAAGTAAAAAACACATAGACGGTATATTAATAATAATATTCTCAATAATTATATATTTCTGCATTGTTATACCAAAGGCTCCATATATTGAAGCAAGATATGTTATGCCAATATATAGCATGATAATAATCAGTGTTTTATATTTAGTACGAAAAACCATAATAAAAAATAGAAAAGAAAAAGAAACATTATTTATACTTACATTTATATATCTAATAATAATTTATAGTCCACTTATAACAAATACAAAATTAGATTTTACTTATGAACAATATAGGACATTAGTTAATAAAATTCAACAAGAAAATAAACCTATTGTATATGTATTTGATGCGAGAGAAAATAGGTTTTTAGATGATATATATTTATTTACATTAGTAGATAAATCTATTGTAGTAGAAAAAGATAAAGTAGAAGAAGCTCTTAGAGAAAGAAAAAATCTAACACTAATATGCCAAGATGACGAGATAGCAGAGATAAGTGAAAAGTTCAATTTTAAATATGAACTTTTGCCATTGGGGACGGGTTCGTTTGGCAATTTTTTGCCAAAGGGGACAGGTTCACTTGTTACTTTTGGTTTCTAAAAGAGTATAACAATAATAATTAAAAAATGTCTCGGCGGCATTACAAGTTTTAGAAAATTTAAAACTCCAGAGATGAGCCTCTTCACTTAGTGCAACCTCATCTCTGGAGTTTAACATTCTCTATAAAACTTTCCAATTGCATTCGCCATTTTATAAATTATTATTGTTATACTCTTGGAAACAATTTAAAAAAATATTTGGTGAACCTGTCCCTTCTGGCAAAAAATTGCCAAATAAACCCGTCCCCAATGGCAATTTTTATATAACTTGCTTTTTTATTGAATCAACCACAAGAGCACAAATAATAAACTCAATACCAAAAATAATACTAAGTCTAAAAACAGAAATACCAATATAATATAAAAAAGGTACGGTTAAGAAAGATTTGTATGAAAATAAAATTAATACAGAAACCATACACATCATAAAGCAAAATTGTAAACCATATTTTAAAATTTTATATGTAAGTTTATCAAGCTCTTTATAACTATCTAATATTTTTCTAAACATTTTACACCTCTTCTAAAAATGTAATATTATACTATAATATAATATTAACATGGTAAAAGAGTGAAATCAATGGAAATAAGAGGAATTATAACCACTTAGACCTCTGAAAAGTTACTATACAAAACAAATTTTTGCTATAAACTATTGACTTTTAATACTAATATTTATATAATAACAAAACAAAGATCAAAAATAAATACAATTTAAGTTGTAGCAAATCAAACTAGTACAAGAGAAAGGAAATGAAAATAAAAAATGAAAGAACAATTTTTAGAATTACTAAAACAAGTAAAAAGAGAAGGAATAGAAGAAGTAATAAACTTTTTAGAAAAATCAGACTTTTTCAAAGCACCAGCAAGTACAAGATTTCATGGAGACCATGAAGGTGGACTAGTAGAACATAGTTTAAAAGTATATGAGATTTTAAAACATAAAGTTGAAAACTGTATTATGCCAATAAACATACCAGAAGAATCTATAATAATAATTGGATTGTTACATGATATATGTAAAACAAATTTCTATAAAGTAGATTATAGAAATGCAAAAAATGCATTAGGTGTATGGGAAAAAGTGCCATATTACACAATAGAAGACACTATTCCTTATGGGCATGGGGAAAAGTCAGTTATGATGATTACTGAATATATGAAATTAACACCAGAAGAAAAATATGCTATTCGCTGGCACATGGGGTATACAGAGCCAAAAGAAAATTATAATGCAATTGGTGCAACATATACTAAATACCCAATTGCACTTTTAATGCATGAAGCGGATTTAGAAGCTACATATTTTTATGATACATAATAACAAATCTGAATTTATTTATAAAATAGATTCACAGCAAATTTTTTAGAAAAGCAATTTAAAATCATGTATTAATGTAATTATAAAATCAACAGGAAAGGAATATAAAATGTTAGCATATATAAAAGGAACACTTGAAATGAAAATGACAGGATATGTAGTAATAGATGTAGGAGGTCTAGGATACAAGATATTCATGTCACAAGTTGGAATAGATAAATTGGGAAATATAGGAGATACGGTAAAAGTACATACTTATTACAGAGTTAGAGAAGATGATATTAGCATTTTTGGATTTAATACATTAGAAGAATTAAAAATGTTTGAATTATTACTTGGAGTAAGTGGTGTAGGAGCAAAAACAGCATTAACAATGCTAGCAGTTTGTGAACCAACAGATTTTGCTTTAGCAGTAATATCAGAAGATGTTAAAACTTTAAGTAGTATTCCTGGTATAGGACCTAAATCAGCTCAAAGAATTATATTAGAATTAAAAGACAAGATAAAGAAAGAACAACAAATAGAGGAATTAAATATAGCTACAAAAGATAATAATACAGAAAAAACAAAAATGCAAAAAGCAATTGAAGATGATGAAAAAATTCAAGAAGCAATGTCTGCACTTCAAGTTTTGGGATATAATAAAAAAGAAATAGAAAAAGCATTTGTAAAAATTTCTGATAAGAATGAAATGACAACAGAAGAATTAATTAAAAAGGGATTAGTGCTTTTAAGTAATAACTAATTGTGCTAAATTTTATAGTAAAGGAGGAAAAAATGAATAGTAATGAGCCTTTAGCATATAGAGTAAGACCTAGAACATTAGAAGAATACGTAGGTCAAGAACATGTTTTACGGAAAAGATAAAATACTATATAGAACAATTAAAGCAGATAGATTATCTAGTATAATTCTATTTGGACCTCCTGGATGCGGAAAAACATCACTTGCAAAAGTAATTAGTGAAGCAACAAAATATAAATTTTATAAAATAAATGCAGTAACAGCAGGAGTAGCAGATATAAAAAGAGTTATCGAAGAAACCAAAAATTTCATGTTAAATCCGTCTGGAAAAAGCATATTATTTATAGATGAAATTCATAGATTTAATAAACTCCAACAAGATGCACTACTTCCTTATGTAGAAAATGGAACAATAATTTTAATTGGGGCAACAACAGAAAATCCATATTTTGAAGTAAACAAAGCTTTAATATCAAGGTCAATGGTAATTAAGTTAGAACCATTGACAGAAGATAATGTATATCAAATATTAAAAAATGCCTTAGAAAGAAAAGAGGGGCTAGGAGAATACAATATAAAAATAGAAGATGAGACATTACGAAAGTTAGCAGCAATCAGTAATGGAGATGTAAGAACAGCACTAAATGGATTAGAAGTGGCAGTATTAACAACAAATATGTCAGAAGACGGATATATACATATTACTGATGAGATAATAAAAAATAGTGTACAAAACAGAAAAGCTGTTTTTGATAAAAATGGAGATACACATTACGATAATATAAGTGCATTTATAAAATCTATGAGAGGATCTGACCCAGATGCAGCTGTTTTTTATTTGGCAAGGGCATTAAATGGAGGAGAAGATCCAATGTTTTTGGCAAGAAGAATAGTAATATGTGCATCAGAAGATGTAGGCATGGCAAATCCAAATGCTTTAGTAGTAGCAAATGCGGCAATGCAAGCAGTACATTCTGTTGGAATGCCAGAGGCTAGAATCTTGTTATCAGAAGCAGCTATTTATGTTGCAACATCTAAAAAATCAAATGCAAGTTATTTAGCAATAGATAAAGCATTAAATGATGTGAAAACTAAATATACGGGAGAGATTCCAATGCACATCAGAAATGCACCAATAGAGCAAATGAAAAGTTTGGGATATCATGAAGGCTATTTATATCCACATGATTTTCCAGGACATTTTGTGGAACAGCAATATTTGCCAGATGAAATGCTAGGAACAAAATATTATATAAAAGATGAAAATGTAGAATAATGAGTTAATATATATTAAAAAATTTTGATAATACTAATATTTTTTAAAAAAATGGAAAACCTATTAAAAAGTAGGTTTTTTTATGTGGAAAAAAATTATAATTGGAATGTTAGCAGGAATAGTAAGTGGACTCTTTTCAACAGGAGGCGGAATGATACTAGTCCCTGCATTTATGTATTGGTTAAGGTTAGATGCAACAAAATCAAGAGGAACATCACTATTTTGTATATTACCAATGGTAATAACTAGTAGTTTTTTTTACTATAAAGGAAATTTTGTGGATTGGAAAATATCAATTTTGTGTGCAATTGGTGGAACAATAGGGGGATATTTTGGGGCAAAATTATTAAAAAAGTTACCAGAGAAATACTTAAAAATTGCATTTACTTTTTTCTTAATATATGTTTCATTTAGAATGTTAACAACATAGTTTCGAAAATAAAAATTAAACTAAAGTATGAAAGGGATAATATTTAGAGTGGAAATATTTATAGGACTTATTTCTGGAGTTGTAAGTGGAACTGGAATGGGAGGAGGAACTATACTGATTTTTCTTCTTTCTTATGTAATGCAAATAGAGCAACATGTAGCTCAAGCAGCAAATCTCGTATTTTTTATTCCAACATCAATAGTTGCAATTATAGTAAATTTAAAAAATAAAAATATTGATTTAAAATTAGGAATGATAATATCAATATTTGGAATATTAGGAGCAATTATTGGAGCAAACATATCTATTCACATAGATGTTTTAATTCTAAAAAGAAGTTTTGGAATTTTTCTTGCAATTATTGCTATTCATGAAATATATTCCATTGTAAAACAGTATAAAAAATCCAAAAATGAAAATAATAAATAATGATAAAAAGAAAAAAAGGAAGGTGTAGGAATATGAAATTTATAAAAGGTGCCTTAATAGGTGGATTAATAACAACGGGACTAGTTATGATGTATGCTGAAACAGGTATGATGAATAAAAAGAAAATGGCTAAGAAGGGAAAACAAATAGCAAAAAAAATGGGGATAATGTAAAAGTATAAACATAGAAATATTCTTTATATAATTTTATAAAGATTTAGAGGCTACTAGAAAATATGATTTTTTCATTGCTTTATTAGCTTGATATTTTGCGTTACAGTTAAATCCAATTTAACAAATCATATTTGCTAGTAGCCTCTAAATTACTACATAATTTAAATAGAAGAATTATCTATATTAGCAATTTTCTTCGTGTTTTTTATCTTCGCAATAATCTTCTTTTTTACAGTCATCTTTTCGATCGTCTATGAAACAATCACATTTTTCATGTTTTTCACCTTTTAAGCATTTACCTTCATGATGACATTTAGCACAAATTTTAATTTTTTTAGTATCATTTACCCAAATTTGAAGAGCATAATGTTTTCCAGGACAAAGAGGTCCAAATACAAATTCTCCTTCTTTATCTGTGAAAGTATGACCAATAGGTCTTCTTTCTTCTTTACCACAATCATAGATAATTTCTACTAATTTAACAACCGCATCACATACAGGTTCCTTAAAACAATTTTTTACTACTCCATATATAACATCTCTGTTATCTTCTGGTAAAGTTATATCAAGATCAAATTGTTTACCTCCTGAAATAACTCCGTCTACATCTAAAATTGGGCAGAATGGTTTTTTATCTTCTATTTCCATAAAAAATTCTCCTTTCTAACAAACAACTTTAAGTTGTTTATATATAATATGAAAATATGTAGAAAAATGTAATATTTTGTCTGAAAGAAATTTGTAAAAATATTGTTGCAGTTTTACTTAGATTTTCTCGAAACTCGAGCACCATAGACATTCCTAATTGACCTCTGAACTGTTACTATTAATATATCAATATTTTTTAGCTTGTTATAGAGGATGTGAATAATAACCAACTGCCACCAATACTGAATTATAAATAAAGAATCTTTATTGACAAAACAAAAAAGTAAATATAAAATATAAAAAAATATAATAACAAATAAACATAATACAAAAATTAAATAAATTTAATAAAAAGTGAAAAATAAAACAAAAGAGGAGATGTGAAAATGAATAAAACATTAGTAATGAAAAATAAAAAAGGAAATGAAAATGCAATAACTTTAATTTCGCTAGTAATTACAATTGTAATATTATTAATATTAGCCACAATTGGAATTAGTACAGGAATTGAAACAATAAATTCTTCAAAATTAACTAAATTTAATACAGAAATGAAAATTATGCAATTAAAGGCAAATGAATGGTACGATGAATATAATCAAGCAACAAATGATGAAGAAAAACAAGAAATAATAAATAGGGGAGAAAGCATAATTTCAGGAGAAGGACAAACAGATGTAGTTACACAAGCTGACAAAGTGTTTACATTAGAAGAGTCTGGAATTATTTTTGATGATGATACACAAAAAAGAGAAGATTATAGATATTATAGCAATGAAAAATTAAAAGAACTAGGTGTAGAAGGAGTAGAACAAGATTTTTTTGTGAATGTAAAAAATAGAACGATAGTGAGTTATGAAGGCTTATCTTATAAAGGAGAAATGTATTATACAATTTCTCAACTACCACAAATGGATATATATAATGTGGATTATGAAGCTAACTCAGGAGCTCCAACTTTTAAAGTTAGATTTTCAGAGATAGAGAAAAATAAAAGGTGGAAAATAGAGATATATGATATACAATACGAAGGCGGATATATAAATAAGTGGAATGTAAAATATAGAATTAAAGGTGAAGAAAACTGGAAGACAAGTACAAATTTAGAATTTGAAGTTTCGGAACAAGGAATATATGAAATAATGATAGAAAATAATGAAATATATTCAAATGATCCACCAATTGAAATAGCAATTGAAGGAGAAGTAAAAATAGGAAGAGATTTTACAGATAAAAATGGAAATGAGTGGATATGGATAGAAGTACCAAAAAATATATATAATGATACAAACTATAATGATAACGGAAACAAAAAACCAGCTGATTCAGAAGATTATGGAGATATAGAATATGTAATGCAACAATATGCAGCAACATACAGAGAAACTACTAATAGAGTGACATCAAATGGCGAAGATGAGTGGTATGATAGCAACGGAAAGACCAAAGATGAGGGAGGAAATGTAGAAGATACAAAAGGATGTGGTTTAACATATAAAGAATATACAGAACTTAAACAAAAAATGTTAAAGAGTGTTTATGAAAATGGAGGATTTCATATAGGAAAATATGAGGTTGGAATAAAAGAAAATAATTATAGAAAGTTCGAAGGAACTACAACTGTACATCCAATAGAAGAAACACCAGTTATACAAAGAAATAAATATGTATATAATTGGGTATCGACATCTCAATCGCAAGATTTAGCTGAAAAATTAGCTATAGGAGGAAAACAAACTAGTTTAATGTTTGGAATACAGTGGGATTTGGTTTTAAAGTATATCGAAACAAAAGGAACTAATTTTGAAGACTTAAATCAACCTACACAATATTATTTAATAAAAGATTCCTCAAGTTGGGGAAATTACTATAATATGGAGTTTGACGTAACAAATATCGAAGCTGAATATTCTGAAGATAAAGGAAAAAAATATTTTCCAATTGATAGTAATTATTCAAAGCCATTTTTAGACGTACTACTAACAACGGGAGCAACAGAAAGGAATAGCATTTTGGGGATTTACGATTTAGCAGGGAATGTAGCAGAATGGACTTTAGAAAAATCAAATGTAGAAGATAGTTGTTGCAGTAATAGAGGTGGAAGTTGCTATAACTCAGAAGGTTCAACAATAGTTTCAATATGCTATAGTAATAATGCGTATTTTAATAATTATGATGGAGGCTTCCGAACAGCATTATACTAAAAAAGAGTAATAATTGAGAGATCAAAGGTAAAAAGAATCATTATTCTACCTTTGATCTTTGAAGTTATTACAAGAGAAATAAAAAATTTTGCAATTTATCAAAAAAAATGGTATAATAAGAATGTAGCAGTAAAAACAAAAAAGCCTTTAAGAAAGGAAAGTGATAAAAATGGATAAAAAGGATAACTTTAGAAAAGAAATTCAATACACACCAATGAGTAGCGCAAATAGAAATGTAAGAAAAAGACCAAGTCAAGGAGAAATAGAAAGAATTCAAAGACAAGAAAAAAGAAAAAGAGAACAACAAAGAGAAAGCAAAAAAAGAAAAATAAAAGGGATAACTACAATAGGAGCAATAGCTTTAGCAAGTGGAGCAATGATAGTTGGAATACCAAGGGCACAAGAAGCACAACGACATAAAGTAGCTCAGTTTGAAAAACAAATAAGACAAGAACTAGCAAACGAAAGAGCAGAAAGAGCGATGTCAGCACAAGAAATAAGTCAAATATCAGAAATAGAGCAAGAAATAAATGCAATAGAACCAACTTCAGAAGCAATTAAAAATAACATAGTAGAACAATATTTAGCAGAATATAATAAAGAACATAATACAAACATAGAAAACTGTGAATTATTAAGTTCTGTTCAAAACTATGTATTTGTAACAGCAGATAATCAATATGTAACACATGGAGATCACCCACAAGAAGTAATGGACTTTTTAACAAATAACGGAATAGAATATGGAACCACAGGGGGAGAGACAAAAGTATATTATAGTTATGCTGACGGAGTTACATTAGAAATGATGACAAAAGGTGAAAATAAAGAGCTAGTAGATGTCACATCAGGACAAAATATTCAAAAGTTAAATGATAAATCATATAATAATACATTAATTGAAATGGCAGATGTATTAGAAATAGGATCTGAATGGGCAAAAGATCCTGAAAATGAAGAATTAAAAGAAGCATATATACAAGCATTAGAAGAACACAAAGAAAAAGAGGAAGAAAAAGAAGTTGAAACAGCAAGTAAGACAAAAAATACAAACAACATAAAAACAGCAAGTATGGATGAAGAAGAAAGATAGAATAAATAAAATATGTATAATAAAAAATATTTTTATATAATATTAATATTATAAAAACAAATATAAAAAAATAACAAAATGTATAAAATTTCCACTCTTTGCAAACAATATGTGTAAAACATAATTGCAAGGAGTGGAATTTTTTGAAAACAGAAAAAATATTAAAAATAAATGGAACAGAACTAGATAAAGAGCAATTAAAAAATCATTTACAAAAAATAGCATCAGGGCATAATTTAGAAAAGAAATCTGAAAAAGACACATATCCAGTACCACATCTACTGGAAAGTTATAAAGTCATAAAACAAGTGTATGAATTGTTAAATGAACATCTAAAAATAGGAATAGCAATTCATCCAGCAGGAGAATGGCTTTTAGATAATTTGTATAGTATAGAAGAAACAGTAAAACAAATTCAGAGTGAATTATCACCAAAAAAATACACAAATTTTGTAGGAATAGCAAATGGACAATATAAAGGATTTGCTCGTATATATGTATTAGCCTCAGAAATTGTAGCATACACAGATAACAAAATAGAGAGAAAAGATTTAGAAGAATACTTAAAAAGTTACCAAACCAAAAAGACATTAAGCATGGAAGAAATATGGAATATAGGAATATTTTTACAAATAGCAATCATTGAAAATATAAGAGAAATATGTGAAAAAATATATAGTTGTCAAATACAAAAATATAAAGCAGAAAATATAGCAGAAAGACTAATTGAAAATAAAACAAAACAAGAACAAAATTTTAAAAATTTAAATAGCAGAAAATTAGAAAGAAATATGATTGAAGACATGAAATATCCATTTATAGAATATATGTCATATATTTTAAAAAGATATGGAAAAAAAGGATATAGTTATCTAAAAGTATTAGAAGAGACAGTAGAAATGGCAGGAACTACAGTATCAGAAGTTATAAAAAAAGAGCATTTTGATATAGCAGTAAGAAAAGTATCAATAGGAAATAGTATAACAAGTCTGAAAAAAATACAAAGAATAAACTTTCTTGAAATCTTTGAAAAAGTAAATGGAGTTGAAGAAATATTAAAACAAGACCCAGCAGATGTGTATAATAAAATGGATAGTAAGACAAAAGAATATTATAGAAACAAAATAAAAGAAATATCTAAAAAAACCAAAGTATCAGAAATATATATAGCAAGAAAAATACTAGAATTGTCAGAAGAAAATGAAAAAGGAACAAAGAAATCACATATAGGATATTATTTAATAGATAAAGGAATTAATATATTGTATGATAACCTAGGATACAAGACCAGTAGGCAAATGTCTACAAGAGATAAAACAAAAGTATATATATTAGCTATTACATTTTTTACAGTAATAGTATCTTTTATGCTAGCAACTTTAGTAAATATGGCAATTAAAAGTATTCTTATTTATATAACTAGTTTTATAATATTATTAATACCAGTTTCTGAAATAGTAATTCAACTTGCACAATATATTTTAGGAAAAATTGTAAAACCAAAATTAATACCAAAAATAGATTTAAGTAATGGAATACCAGAAGAAGATGCAACAATGGTAATCATTCCAACAATTATAAAATCAAAAGAAAAAGTAAAAGAACTAATGAGAAAATTAGAAGTATTTTATATAGCAAATAAATCACCAAATATATATTTTACACTGTTAGGAGATTGTTCTCAAAGTGACACAAGGGAAGAAGAGTTTGACGATGAAGTAATAGAAGAAGGAATTAAGCAAACAAAAATATTGAATGAAAAATATGGAGACATTTTTAATTTTTGTTACAGAAAAAGAGAATGGAATGAGAAAGAAAATAGTTATTTAGGCTGGGAAAGAAAAAGAGGTATGATAACACAATTTAATGAATATCTTCTAGGAAATGAGCCTAATAAATTTAGAGTAAATACATTTGAAATAAAAGAAAGTAACAAAAGTGATTCAGTCCAAAATAATGTAAACAAAAAACAAATTCCAAAAATAAAATATGTGATAACTTTAGATGCAGATACAGAGTTAATTTTGAACTCTGCATTTGAACTAATAGGAGGAATGGCACATATTTTAAATAGACCAGTAATGCAAAATGGAATTGTAGTAGACGGATATGGAATTATGCAACCTAGAATAGGTGTAAATTTAGATGTTAGTTTTAAAAGTATATTTACAAAAATATTTGCAGGAGCAGGGGGAATTGATTCTTATACAAATGCAATATCAGATATTTATCAAGATAATTTTGGAGAGGGGATATTTACAGGAAAAGGCATTTATGATTTAGAAGTTTTTTCTAAAATACTAAAAAATGAAATACCAGAAAATACAGTTCTTAGTCATGATTTATTAGAAGGAAGTTATTTGAGATGTGGACTTGCTTCAGATATTTTGCTAATGGACGGATATCCAACTAAATATAATAGTTTTATGACAAGACTTGCAAGGTGGATAAGAGGAGATTGGCAAATCTGTAAATGGATAATAAAAGGAACGTTAAATTTATTATCCAGATATAAAATATTTGATAATTTACGAAGAAGCTTAATTGAAATAAGTATTTTAGTAGCAATGTTATATTTTAATATTCTAGCAATTTTATATAAAATAAAAATATATCCAATAATTTTAATATTAGTATTTATATCAATATTTCCATTTATATTAGAAATATTAAATCAATTAATATTCAAAAAAGAAGGCGAAGAAAAACAAAAAACATTCACACCAAAAATATCAGGTATGAAAGGAGCTGTTTTAAGATTAATAATAACATTAGGGTGTTTACCATATAAAGCATATATTTCATTAATAGCAATTTCAAAAACAATTTATAGACTAACAATATCTCATAAACATTTATTAGAATGGACAACATCAGAAGAAGCGGAAAAACAAGCAAAATCTGATTTGATTTCTTACTACAATCAAATGGCATTTAATGTATTAATAGGAATTATTTCAATTAGTTTAGGATTACTACTTAAAAATATATTTGCAATAATATTAGGTATATGGTGGTTCTTTACTCCATTATGTATGTGGTATATAAGCAAACAAGAAAAAGAGATAAAAGCCATAGAAAAATTAAACGACAAAGAAAAACAATATGTTTTAGAAATAGGAAAGAAAACATTTGACTATTTCAAATCATATTTAAATGAAGAAAATAATTTTTTAATACCAGATAATTATCAAGAAGATAGAAAACAAAAAATTGTACAAAGAACATCATCTACAAATATAGGATTATCTTTGCTAGCAGTAATATCAGCAGTTGATTTAAAATATATTACATTGAATGATGCACTACAATATTTAGAAAAAATAATTTATACAATAGAGAGTTTACAAAAATGGAATGGTCATTTATATAATTGGTATAATACAAAAACAAAAGAACCATTAACTCCCAAATATATATCAACAGTAGATAGTGGGAATTTTGTTGGATATCTATATGTTGTAAAGACTTTTTTAAATAATATTAAAGAAAATATCAACGAAGAAATAAACAATGAAAGTATAAGTGATACATCAGAAGAGACGAACAATGTAAGCAGAAAGAATATTCCAGAAGAAATTAATAATGAGGAAAATAAGCAAAAAGAAATAAAAACTAAAAATAAAACAAAAATTGTCGAAAAAGAAATAAGGAAAGAATTAATAAACAAAGAAAAAATAGAAAATTTGATTCAAATAATAGAAACAATGATAAAAGAAACAGACTTTTCAAAATTATATAGCTATGAGCATCAAATTTTTTCAATAGGTTTCAATATAGAAGAAAATAAACTAACAGATTCATACTATGATTTACTAGCATCAGAAGCAAGACAAGCAAGCTTAGTTGCAATAGCAAAAAAAGATATACCGTCAAAACATTGGAATCATTTAAGTAGAACATTAACAGTTTTAGGCAAATATAAAGGATTAATATCATGGTCAGGAACAGCATTTGAATATTTAATGCCAAATATAAATATTCCGAAATATAAAGGAAGTTTATTAGATGAATCATGTAGATTTATGATAAAAAGTCAAATTGAATATGCAAAAAAATTAAACTTGCCATTCGGAGTGTCAGAAGCTGCATTCAATTTAAAAGATTTACAATCAAATTATCAATACAAAGCATTTGGAATACCATGGTTAGGAATAAAAAGAGGGTTAGCTGATGAAATGGTAGTAGCACCTTATGGGGGGATACTTGCAATTACTGAAGAGCCAAAAGCAGTTGTAAAAAATCTAAAAGAATTAGAAGAAAAAGGAATGTATGAAAAATATGGATTTTATGAATCAATTGATTTTACACCAGAAAGAGTAGAAAAAGGAAAAACTTCAAGCCCAGTAAAAACATATATGGCACATCATCAAGCACTAATTTTATTATCAATAAATAATTTATTTAATGATAACATACTGCAACAGAGATTTATGGAAAATCCAGAAATGGAAGCAGTAAGTATTTTACTTCAAGAAACAATGCCAGATAAGTCAATAATAACTAAAGAGAAAAAAGAAAAAGTAGAAAAATTAAAATATAAAGATTATGAAAATTATGTCCAAAACACATATACAAAAATAAACGAAAACATTATAAGAGGGAATGTTATTTCAAATCAGGAATATACAATTGCAATGAATCAAAATGGAGAAGGGCTAAGTAAATATAAGAATATATATATAAACAGATTTAAAAAGACAGATGATTATCCACAAGGTATGTTTTTCTACTTAAAAAATATTAAGACAAAGCAAATACAAAGTTCAAACTATATACAAAATAAAGACGGAAGCTATCAAATTAGTTTTATGCCAGACAAAATAGAACAAGAATTAAAAAATGGAAATATAATGACAAAAATACAAACCACAATTTCATCAAATGAACCAGTAGAAATAAGACGAATGACAATAGAAAATTTAGGGAATGAAGAAGAAATTCTAGAAATAAGTTCATATTTCGAACCAGTATTATCAGAAAAAGAACAAGATTATGCACATCCTGCATTTAACAATTTATTTTTAGTTTTTGGATATGATGAGAAAACAAATAGTATTGTAGTAAAAAGAAAGAACAGAGAAAAAAGTAAAAAAGAAATGTATCTTGCAACAACACTATCAACATCTGGAGAAACAGTTGGAGATTTAGAATATGAAATAGAAGAAGAAAAATTAATGGGAAGAGGGAATATAGAAATTCCAAAAATGATAAAAAACTCAATTCCATTTTCTAAAAAAATTGGATTAGTAACAGAGCCAGTTGTAGCATTAAAAAGAACAATAAAAATAAAGCCAGAAGAATCAGTAACAATGGATTTTATAATATCAGTAGGAGAAGAAAAAGAAACAGTTTTAGAAAATTTAGCAAAATACGAATCAAAACAAAATGTAGAAACACAAATAGAACTTTCTAAAGCACGAGTAGAAGCAGAAAGTAGATATCTTGGAATAAAAGGTAAAGAAATAGAAACCTATCAAAAGATCCTTTCATATATAATATTTGATAATCCGATAAAATCAATATTAATGGAGCGAAAATGCAGGCAAGAGTATAAACAAAGTGATTTATGGAAATATGGAATTTCAGGAGATTTGCCAATTATTCTAGTAAAAATTAGAAATGTAAATGATTCATATATAGTTAAAGATATACTAAAAGCTTACGAATTTTTTAGAACAAAAAATATACAAATAGAATTAGTAATATTAGATGAAGAAAAACATAGTTATGAAAATTATGCAAGAGAAGAAATAGAAAATGATATATTAAATTCTCACCTAGCATACTTAAAAAATATAAGAGGAGGAATCTTTACATTAAGCAAAGGTGAAATAGATAAAAAAGATATTAATTTATTAGAATTTGTTTCAAGCATAATTATTGACAGTAATAAAGGTGGAATACAAAATAGTATAAAAGAAATAGAAGAGGAATATATTGAAAATCATAAAAAAATAGGAGAAGAACCGACTATTCCAATATTAGTAGAAGAAGTAAACGATGATATAGACATATTAAAAGAAAAAGATAAATTAAAATACTATAATGAATATGGAGGATTTTCGGAAGACGGAAAAGAATATTTTATTAAAGTTGACAAAGAAAATAGACTTCCAACAGTATGGTCTCATATAATGGCAAATGAAAAATTTGGAACAGTTGTAACTGAAAGTATGGGAGGCTATACATGGTACAAGAATAGCAGATTAAATAGGATAACTAGTTGGCTAAATAATCCGTCTTATGATATACCTTCTGAAATAATCTATATAAAAGATATAGATAATAAAAAGGTATGGTCACTAGGTTTAAATGTTATGCCAGATAATAGGAACTATAATGTTATATATGGTTTTGGATACAGCAAATATCTGCATAAAAGTAATGGAATAGAACAAGAACTAGAGATATTTGTACCAAAAGAAGATAGTCTAAAAGTTGGAATTCTAAGGTTAAAAAATACAACACCTAATCGCAAAAAATTGAAAATCTATTATTATATAAAACCAGTAATAGGCGAAGATGAAATAAAAACAAACAATTATATAAATTTAGATTTTGATAAAAATAGTAATATTTTATTAGCAAAAAATTTGTATAATACAGAAATAAATAATACACAAATCTATATTTCTAGTAGTGAAAAAATAAATAGCTTTACAGGAGATAAGAAATTCTTTATAGGGAATAGTACACTATCTAATCCAGAAGGAGTTCGAAAAGTTTGTTTAGATAACGAAAATTCTATTGGAAAATCTAGTTGTATGGCATTTGAAATCGAAGTAGAAATTGAAAGTTTCTCAGACAAAGAAATTTCTTTGCTATTGGGAGCAGAGCAAAATAGCATGGATTGTAAAAATATGGCATATAAATATAGCAAAATTTCTAATTGCAAGCAGGAATTAGAAAAAGTAAAAGAATATTGGAAAGAGCTTTTACGGAAGACTCCAAGTATATACACCACTAGAATCTTCAAATATTATATTAAATGGCTGGGTTGCATATCAGACAATAGAAAGTAGATTACTTCGGAAGGAGTGGATATTATCAATCAGGGGGTGCTTTTGGATTTAGAGACCAATTACAAGATACCTTAGGATTGAAATATATTGATCCAGAACTAATGAGACATCAAATTCTTAAACACAGTCAGCATCAATTTTTAGAGGGAGATGTTGAACATTGGTGGCATGATGAAACTGGAAGAGGAATAAGAACTAGATTTTCAGATGATTTATTATGGCTGGTTTATGTAACAATAGAATATATTGATTTTACAGGAAATACAGGAATTTTAGATGAGAAAACACCATATTTAGAAGGAAAGGTATTAGAGGAAGGACAAGACGAAAAATACGATAAGTATCTGA
The DNA here is from genome assembly GCA_944388735.1 of uncultured Clostridia bacterium. Taxonomy (GTDB): domain Bacteria; phylum Bacillota; class Clostridia; order TANB77; family CAG-508; genus CAG-269. The sequence continues at coordinate 4,302 of CALXJX010000025.1, read as the reverse complement.
TTTCAAAAATACAAGGAAGTATTTATGAACATTGTAATAAAGCAATCCAAAAGAGTTTGAATTTTGGAGAGAATGGATTACCTAAAATAGGTTCAGGAGATTGGAATGACGGTTTTAGCACAGTAGGGAATAAAGGAAAAGGAGAAAGTGTATGGCTAGGATTTTTCCTATATGATATATTAGATAACTGGATACCTATTTGTAAACAAAAAGGTGATGAGAATTTAGTTAGTCAATATGAAGAAGTGAAAATAAATCTAAAGAAGGCTTTGAATACAAACGGCTGGGATGGAAGGTGGTATAAAAGAGCCTTTATGGATGACGGAAGTATATTGGGAAGTATGGAAAATGATGAGTGTAGGATTGACAGCATAGCACAAAGTTGGAGCATTATATCAGGAGCAGGAGATAATGATAAGAAATATATTTCTATGGAAAGCTTAGAAAATCATCTTATAGATAAAGAGAATGGAATTATAAAATTATTAGATCCGCCTTTTGAAAAAGGAAATTTGGAACCAGGATATATAAAAGCTTATCTTCCTGGAGTAAGAGAAAATGGTGGACAATATACTCATGCAGCTATATGGGTAATTATTGCACAAGCTTTGCTTGGGTTTGGTGATAAAGCTTTGGATTTATATAGAATGATAAATCCAATTGAACACAGCAGAACAAGAGAAGCAAGCAATAAATATAAAGTTGAACCATTTATTATACCAGCTGATATTTATGGTGCAGGCAATTTAGCAGGAAGAGGTGGTTGGACTTGGTATACAGGTTCTTCTAGCTGGTATTACAAGGCTGGTATAGAATATATTTTAGGTTTGAAAGTTGAAAAGGGATACCTAACTATAGAGCCTTGCATACCAAAGGATTGGAAGGAGTATGTTATTAAGTATAAATGGAAGGATTCTATTTATAATATTAAGGTATTGAATCCTGATTCTAAGAATGTTGGCGTTACAAGGGTTTTGCTTAATGGCAATGTTGTTGATAATAAGATTAAATTGGATGGCAGTCATGCTGTTTATAATTTAGAGGTATTCTTGTAAAGAATTGATACAATTCACAGCTTATAGATTATTAAAAGAATATTGATATATTAATACTTCATAAATTTCTCGACTCAATACAATATTTAAGAATTTGTAAAATATCACCAATCACATTCAAAATTTATTCAATATTAAAATATCAACATTCTAAGCAATAAAATCCAGCTGTGAATAGTAGCAAAGGCTTAAATAAATTTAAAGTTTACAAAATTTGCAAGATGCAAGAAAATGTGGTATTATTAACATAATGGCAATAGCCGTGTTGAAACCGTTATAAAATTATTGCTTAAGGAGGTATAAACTATGAAACGGTATGAAAAATTTGTGCTTGAGGTAGAAAAGGGTATAACCTTTGAAGTCTTAGAGGGAACAAGAGGAGAGTTGATTATCAGGGTTCAGAACATTGTTACAGCCAATGTATACTCTACAAACTATGTAAATCCTCCAATTCCAGAAGGATATAAGCATGTCTGTGGAGAATGGAACAATGGATTTGTAATTGAAAGATGTTCTGATGGAAGCCAGTTTGTATGGATTCCTGTTGGAAGTCTCGACTCTAATGGAACACTTGATGGAGAACATTTTTTGGAGAAATTCGGCAGACGAAATTACATGAACGATAAATTTTCGGCTGAAGAATTCAATGAAGCTTTAAATGGTGAACTGCTTGAACAACTTGAAAGTGTCAAAAAATATGGGGGATTTTATATTTCTCGTTATAACATTTCTAAGAGTTCAGCAGGAAAACCGCAGTCGGTAAAAGGAGTTAAGCCGTGGGTAAGCATCAATTTTTATGATGCAAAGAAGATGGCATCCACTATCGAAAACAATGAAACAGTTAAAAGTCACCTGACTTTTGGTGCAGAATATGATTCGGTATTGGAATGGTTTATCAAAACGGAAGTTAAAACTCTTACTGAAATTGCAGAGGACTCTACTGAATGGGGCAATCATTGGAATACAAAGAATTCTCCAAGGAAGGTAGTTAAAACAGGAAGCAGAGAAAAATGGTGTGCTAATAATATCTACGACTTTGCAGGTAATGTGGATGAATGGACACAAGAATACAAAGAAAGTTCGTATCGTGTTATCCGCGGTGGCAATTACAACATGTATGGAGACAATTATACTGTCGCCCATCGCGATTTCAGCAGTCCTAATAGAAACTATAACAACACTGGTTTTCGTGCCACGCTTTATATTAAGTAGCACTGACCCACTGTAAAATTCTTTAATTGTATCTAAGCACAGACAGAGGGAGAGAACTTTGAAATTTCAGAGTTTCTCCTTCTTTTTTATATATTTTTTAATTAAAGATGGAGAAAAGCAAAGATAACAGATTTGTAATTATATCTATTAAGACTTGTGTATAAAAATGAGTATATGGCGAAAATTCTAAACACGCTCTAACTATTTGAAATATTTTAAAGAAACAATCCAATTTTTCAGCCATGCTGCTGTATGGGTAATTATTGCACAAGCATTAATTGGGTTTGGAGATAAAGCTTTAGATTTATATAGAATGATAAATCCAATCGAACACAGCAGAATAAGAGAAGCAAGTAATAAATATAAAACGGAAAAATTTGGAAGTTTAATTGTTGACAATTAGGAAATAAAATGTTAAAATATACACTATATTTAAGAGTTTATCTAGAGTTATAAACTCGAGCGGTAAAGGGTGGTATAAACAATAGAAAAACTACTTACACTTATAAAGTAAGATAATATGAGTCTTGCAAAGGAGTCTTAAAAGATTTCTTTACAAGGCTTTTTTAAATTTAATTTTTAGGTGGTGAAAAAATGAAAACAATAATTGAAGTTCCAAAAATAGAAGATTTTAAAAGGGTAAATGAACTGGCAAGGCAGGTACATGAATTACATGCTAGTTGGAGACCAGACATATTTTTAAAAGTTGATGAAGTAATAAATAAAAAAGAATTTGAAGAAAAAATACAAACAAAAGAAATATATATTGCAAAAGCAGAAGATAAAATAATAGGTTATATGACTTTAAATATTAAAGAAAATAGTAATCCGATACTGAAATATAAAAAATATTTAACAATTGAAGCAATATGTGTAGACGAGAATGAAAGAAGCAAAGGAATAGGAACATTATTATTAAACTATGCAAAAAAGAAAGGAAAAGAAAAAGGGTGTACTGATTTATATTTAACAGTAAATAAAGAAAATGAAAATGCAATTAAATTTTATGAGAAATTAGGATTTAGAGTAAAAAATATTGCATATTCTATGGAAATATAATAATAGGGAGATGGTAGTAATGAAATATTTTAAAAAATTAGTAGGAGATAGAATATATTTGTCTCCAAGAAACTGTGAAGATGTAGAAAAATTTACAGAATGGATGAATGATTTTGAAGTTACAGATTACACTGGAAGAAGCGGAATGTTAATGTCTTTAGAAGGTGAAAGAAGGTATTTAGAAGAAAATTATAATCCAGAAGCAAATTTTTCAATAGTAACAATAGAACAGGATAGATTGATTGGAACAGTGGGATTAGAAAGAATAAATAGGATACATAGAACTGCAACACTTGGAATTTTTATAGGGGATAAAGAATTTTTAAGCAAAGGATATGGAACAGAATCTATCAGATTGATTTTAGATTATGGATTTAATTATATGAATTTGCATAATATAAAATTGGATTTACTAAGTTTTAACGAAAGAGCTTTAAAATGTTATAAAAAATGTGGATTTAAAGAAGCAGGAAAGATTAGAGAAAACATATTTATAAATGGAAAGTATTATGATACTATTTCTATGGATATATTAGATAGCGAATTTAAAGAAAGTTTTATAAGGAATAAAAATATACAATAATATGTAAAAGCTAATGCTTATTTTTGAAAAAATTTCTAATAATTGGATGTAAGTTGATTGACAAAAGAACAAAGGTTTGACAATATAGCAAATAAATAGAGGTGAGTTTTAAATTGAGCAACAAAAAAAAGAACATGGAATTGAAGTCCGTTTTGAAGATGGAGATTTATGGTTAACTCAAAAAGCAATGGCAAAACTATATGATTGTTCATCAGATAATGTTGGATTACATTTAAAAAATATTTATACTGATTTAGAATTAGATAGAAATTCAACTACCGAGGAATTCTCGGTAGTTCAAAAAGAGGGTAATAGAGAAGTAAAGAGAAAAGTAAAATATTACAATTTAGATGCAGTAATCTCTGTTGGATATAGAGTAAATACAGATAGAGC
>CALXJX010000024.1 GCA_944388735.1 uncultured Clostridia bacterium | reverse complement strand
GGAATCGAACCGGCACGGTGTTTAACCACCGCAGGATTTTAAGTCCTGTGCGTCTACCAGTTCCGCCACATCTGCATTTAATAATTAAACTGGCAATCCTTAACGACAATAATTATTATAATATGTAGTTACTATTTTGTCAATAGATTTTAAAAAATATTTCTTATTTGTAAAAGTTACTATTCCTAGTCTCTATAATAAGCTAAAAATATTAATATATGAACATTCCAAGTAGTCGTTTAATGATGTAAATAATAACTTTGTAATAAAATCCATGAATTTATATTTTTCATATATTGCTATCCTTAAAATGAATCCAAATCATTAAATTCTTTTAACAATTTAGATTCACTTTAAAAATCACAAAATTCTTCTACTAATCATTTGTCCCTGTACCTTCAAAAGGGATAAATTTATTAACTACACTTTCTTGAGCAACTTCTTCTGACCTAAACATCATAAAAGAAGTATTTATTTTATTATCCACCAATTGTTCAACTTCGTCTTGAGTTGCATGTTCTGCCAAAACTAGCTCACTTACAAGAATTTGTTTTGCATTATTTAGCATTTTCTTTTCACCTGTTGAAAGACCTTTTTCTTTTTGTTTAAAGCTAAGATTTCTTACAACATCTGCAATTTCATATATATCTCCGCTTTTCATCTTATCCATATTATCTCTATAACGTTTATTCCAATTTTTATCCATTTCTGTTTCATCTTTTTCAAGTATACCTAATACTTTATCTGCTGATTCTTTATTTATAATGTTTCTTACCCCTACCTCTTCTGCCTTAGCTGTTGGTATCATTACCTTTACTTCACCTGGCATTTTTAGTATGTAATATGATTGTTTCTCTCCTAAAATGTCTTTTTCCTCTATTGCATCAATTGTTCCTGCCCCGTGCATAGGGTATACAATCTTATCTCCTACATTGAACATGTAAGTCACTCCTTTCAGCATTTTTTATATAATTTTCAAAAAAATATAATAAAGTTATATAAGTAATTAAATAACTTTATTGGATTTTTTAACCATATTTATTATACTACAAAAAATGGCAAAAGTCAAAGACATTTTACCATTTTTTTATGTATATAAAGCTTAAAATCATTACAACTCTAAGGAATAATTTTTTTTTATTTTTTTTACAATAAATTTTATTATAAATAATCGCTATTAAATCTTATTAGTAGACCCAAATCCCCCTGATCTTTCTCCTTCTGCATTGTCATTATCTACTACTAAATATTTTTGGAAAATAGCCTGTCCAATTGCTTCACCTTTTTTTATTTCTATATCCTCTTCTTTTATATTGTAAAAAGCAAACATGATATGTCCATCATTGTCAGTATTTCCATAATAATCCTTGTCTACTATTCCTACACTATTTGCTAATATTAATCCTTTTTTCTTTGGGTTAGAACTTCTATTACACAACATTAAATATTCATCATCCTGCATATAAGCCTTTAGCCCTGTTTTTATAAGTGTTGGATTACTTCCTTTTTTAAAACTTGGTACAATTGTATCTTCTGCTGCTTCTATATCATATCCTGCTGAATACTTTGTTTTTCTGATTGGTAAATTAATATTACTATTCTCAAATCCTTTTGCTATTTCAAATCCTCTTAATTTTTCCATTTTCCTTTTTCCTCACATTAATATTATTTAGGTTTTTAATAAATTCGGATTTACCTATAAACCTACTTGTATTTTTGCATAAAGATAAAAAAAAGTCAATAGGGAAATTTATCAAATGATTCAATTCTCTATTAACTTTTATAGTTATTTTAATAAAATTTTTTATTTTAAATGTTTTCACATTTTATATAAAACATTGTATTATATAAAATGTTCCAAACGAAGCCGTCCTCAATGGCAATTATTAATACATTCCGTCCATTCCAGCTGGCATTCCACCTTCATGTCCTCCGCAGTTGCAATCCTTTTTCTCTGGAGCATCTGTTACTAAACTTTCTGTTGTAAGTACCATTGATGCTATTGATGCTGCATTTTGTAATGCACTTCTTGTTACTTTTGTAGGATCAACTATTCCTGATTTTTTCATATCCACATATTCTTCTTTTGCTGCATCAAATCCTATTCCTGCTTTTTCACCTTTTACTTTATTTACTATAACTGCTGGTTCTAATCCTGCATTAATTGCAATTTGTCTTACTGGTTCTTCTAATGCTTTTAATACGATTTCTCCACCTAGTTTTTCTCCACCTTCTAGTGTGTTAACTAATTTTTCAACAGTTGGTATCACATTTACTAATGCTGTTCCTCCACCCGCAACAATTCCTTCTTCTACTGCTGCTTTTGTTGCTGATAATGCATCTTCTATTCTTAATTTTTTGTCTTTCATTTCAACTTCTGTTGCTGCTCCAACTCCGATTACTGCAACTCCTCCTGCAATTTTAGCTAATCTTTCTTGTAGTTGTTCTTTATCATAATCACTTTTTGTTTCGTTTATTTGTGCTTTTATTTGTGCTACTCTATCAGCAATTTGTTGCTTATCGCCTGATCCATCAACAATTATTGTGTTTTCTTTTTGCACTTTTACTTGTTTTGCTCTACCTAGTTGTGCTATATTTGTATCTTTTAATTCTAGTCCTAAATCTGATGTAATAACTTCTGCACCTGTTAATGTTGCAATATCTTGTAACATTGCTTTTCTCTTATCTCCAAATCCAGGAGCCTTAACTGCTACTACATTTAATACTCCTCTTAATTTGTTTAAGATTAATGTTGATAATGCTTCTCCTTCCATATCGTCACATACAATTAATAGTTTTCCCGATTCTTGCATTAAACTTTCTAATAATGGTAATATTTCTTGAATATTGCTTATTTTTTTGTCTGTTAATAAGATATATGGATTGTCTAATACTGCTTCCATTTTTTCTGTGTCTGTTACCATATATGGTGATAAATATCCTTTATCAAATTGCATTCCTTCTACAACATTTAATTCTGTGTTTGAAGTTTTTGACTCTTCGATTGTGATTACTCCGTCTTTTGAAACTTTTTCCATTGCTTCTGCTATTAAGTTTCCTATTTCTTCATTATTTGCAGATATACTTGCAACTCTTGCAATGTCATCTTTTCCATTGACTTCTGAACTTATTTCTTTTAATCCTTCTACTGCACTATTTACAGCTTTGTCCATTCCTCTTTTTATTGCCATTGGATCTGCTCCTGCTGCTACATTTTTAACACCTTCTTTAATCATACTTTGTGCTAAAACTGTAGCTGTTGTTGTTCCATCTCCTGCAACATCATTTGTTTTTGTTGAAACTTCTTTTACTAGTCTTGCTCCCATATTTTCAAATTTATCTTCTAATTCAATTTCTTTTGCTATTGTAACACCATCATTTGTGATAAGTGGTGCTCCAAAACTTTTATCTAAAACTACATTTCTTCCTTTTGGCCCTAATGTAACTTTTACTGTGTCTGCTAATTTATTAACACCTTCTAATAAAGATTTTCTTGCATCTTCTCCAAATTTAATTACTTTTGCCATTTTAAATCAATCTCCTTTCAATATTGCCTTTTTTGGCTTTTTGTTAATTTTTCATAGATGTTTTTTTATTTTTAGTTCTGCCTTATACCAATTCCTATAAATTTCCTCTAATGTTTTTTTATAATGTCTCTTTATTCAACAATTGCTAATATATCATCTTGTTTTACAATTATATAGTCTGTTCCTTCATATTTTACTTCTGTTCCAGAATATTTGCTAACAATTATATTATCTCCTTTTTTTACTAGCATTGTTTCTGGTTTTCCGTCTATCATTTCTCCTGGTCCTACTTCAATTACTTCTGCTATTTGTGGCTTTTCTTGTGCTGCCTGTGCTAGTATTATTCCGCTTTTTGTTGTTTCTTCGCCTTCTTTCATTTTTATTAATACTCTACTTCCTAATGGTTTAATCATTTAAATTACCTCCTTTATTTTTAGCACTCTATCTTTGTGACTGCTAATAATGTATACCCATTTTAAAGAAATGTCAATAGTATTTTTTATTTTTTCACAAAATATTCACACAGCTATTATATTTCTTGAAATTTCAATATATTCCAGATTTTTAAAAATTTTGAAGTTTCACCACATTATAATATTATTAAAAAACCCCTAGCATTTCGCTAGGGGAAATTTGAGGTTTACACTGCTTTATTTAAATATATTAAAGCTTTTGTGTTGTTTGTTTTATGAAACAACTCCGATCGTCTCCTTTCTCATTTGCTACATAAATCTCATTTCTCCGGATTTCTTTGTTTCCTTTCTGCATTATATAACCTCCTGTATATTTTTTACATTATTATACTATAATTAACATAAATATGCAACTTAAAATTTAACTCACTTTTTTCTAGGTAATATTCCAGAGCTCATGTTTCTTTTTCTAATAAATATATAGATTACTAACAAAGCCAAAATTGCTATACAAACTATTGTAACTATATTACTTATTTTTTCTATTTCCTGATTCTGAGATAAATTCGTTGTAGTATTTTGACCTTGTATTTGAATATTTTCTTCATTTTGTGGATTAGTACTTTTATACTCTTCAAATCTTTCTAAAAATTTGTCATAATTTTTTGGTTTATCCGAAATATAATCAATTTGATATTGGCCATTTACCTTACTCATTTCTATACAACATATATTGTAATCTTGTAAAATACATTTATGACCTTCATAGTCAATAATCTCCGGTTCTGAATATTCCCAGTCAGTATTTTCTTTAGAAACTGGTGTTACTGCAAACTTAATAAATACTTCTGCTTTATCTGAATTCAAATCTGAAAAGATAACTAATCCTTTTCTATAATCAGTAATTCTTCTATTTTCAGGGATCTCCTCACTTTTAAAGCCTTCTATCCATTCTTTAAACGCATCTAAAGCAAATTCTTGTCCTCTCTCGCTATTTTCTATACTTGTATTATCTGTGGCAAATATTTTACAAGATATACTTATTATTAATAATATTATTATACTAGCTATAGTTATTTTTTTCATATCATTCAACCCCCTCTTTTCCTAAAACTATTTCTTCTTGTGCTCCGTTATAATCTATATGAATTGTTATTGAATCTGTTTGATTGTATTTTGTCAAATCAAACATCGCTTCATATTTTAATACTCCATTTTCATCTATATTTGCAGCACCATTTTCAGAAGCACTTTGTGTCTCTTCAAATTTTTCTCCATTTGCATTTGTCAAATATACACTTATATTAGTTAATCTTCTATGTTGTTCTTTCCATTTTTTATATTCTTCCGTTTGCTCCTCCTTAATTGATATATATTGACAAATTGCACTGGTTTTTATTTCATCTCCCTCATCCAAAGTCCTATAAAATTCCCACTCTTGTGATGTTGGTCTTTCTAATGGCTTTTCTGATTGTACTTCTAAACTTATTTTCATTCCTGTATCATATAACGCTGCTGTCGTAACTTTATAATCATCATTTGTTGTATTTTTCTGTGTATATATTTCAGTCGTTCTATTATACATCTTCTCAGGTACGTCTATTTCAAAATCCCAATCTCCTGTTAGAGTTATCTCTTCATTACCACTACTTCTTTCTTTTTTCGAAATTTTTATTTGATTCATTTTCACTTTTAACTTTTTACTTTTTGGATAACTACTATTTCCTCCAGTATATATATTATATACTATTTTAACTTGATTTCCTTCTCTTACAATTGGAACAATATTTACACCACTTCCTATAACTTTTCCATTATTAAGAGCTTCTTCCCACTCGTATTCTAAATTATTTTCTTTACTAAATTCATCATATTGATTTCCACTTGTACAAAATAAAACTATGTTATTTTCATCTGATATAATTAAGTCCGGAAAGTTTATTTCTCTAATTTCTTCCGTTTTTATAATATTTCTTACTTGTTCAGATAATTCAACATTAAATGTCATACTTAAATTAAAATCATCCATAACAAATTCGTCTACTTTAATTTTTGTATCTACATCTGCTATTTTTTGACCTGTTTCAATATTCTCTATACTTGTATTAGACAACTCATAATCCATATTAGTATTTTCTATATATCCTTCATTTGTTGCTATATCTATGCCTTTTCCCATTAAGAAAAAATTGTCATAAATTTTTGTAGATATGTCTTTTGCAAATACAATTCCCGTTAATGATAAAGTACATAAGGTTACAGTTAATGTGTTCTGTAAAATTTTTTTGGCTTTGTTCTGCCTCCTGTTAATATCTTTAAAATTTTCCATTGCAATATTATGTTGCAAATTTTTTAGTATAGTTTCTTTACTCATATTAAAAACCTCCTATTTTTAATATTTGCTTTATTTTTTTTCGCGTTCTGTGTAATTTTGTTTTTACATTACTCACCGACAAATTTAATTCTTTGGCAATTTGCTTTATCTTTTTTCCTTCATAATAGAATTTTGTAAATATATCATATTCCGTATTTCCAAATTCTTTTAAATTGTTTATAATGCAATCATTAATTTCCTTTTGCTCTATAATTTTATTTACATCAAAATTTCCTTCTATTTCTTCGTCATATTTATGTTCTACATTTTTTATATTGTCTCTTATTTCTTTGTACTTTCTATAAAGTACATTTTTTGTAACTCCTGCTATGTATGGACTAAACTTTGATTTTCTATCTAATTTGTTCTTGTTTTTCCAAATTATTAAGAGTACATCTGATATAACTTCTTCTTCATCTTCTATACTTAATGAATTAGTATTTTTAATGATTGTTCTTATATAGTTGTAATAATCTTCTATCAGTTTATTCATATCTAAATTATCTTTTACTATATATTCTTCTATTGTGTTTTCTTTATTCATACATAATACCGTTCCTTCCTTATGGCATTAATCTGTTTTTTTATGATAAGATATCTTACATTTGTATATTCTTTTTATTTCTAAAAAAGTTACAGATTTTAGAATTTTCCTATTGTATAAAAAATTGGAATGCCAATTAAGAACATTCCAAAAATTTAATTTTTATATTTCAAAACTATGTATTTATTAGCAAAATAATATATTCATTATTCCTTACATTAGTTATTGTTTTCAAGAAAAATGTAACTATTGGGAGTGACATTTCACTTTACTGCTTCAACCAAGCCTACAAATAGTGGTGCTGGTTTATTTGGTCTTGACTTCAACTCAGGATGAAATTGTGATGCTATAAAATATGGATGATCTGGTATTTCAACAATCTCTACTAAAAGACCATCTGGTGAAGTTCCTGAAACTTTTAATCCTGCTTTTTCTAATTTCTCTTTATATTTATTGTTATATTCAAAACGATGTCTATGTCTTTCTGATATCTCTTCTTTTCCATAAATTTTACTTGCTAAACTTCCTTGTTTTATATTACAAGGATATGCACCTAACCTCATTGTTCCACCTTTTTTATTTACTCCTCTTTGCTCTTCCATAATATGGATTACTGGATTTTGTGTTTTTTCATCAAATTCAGCTGAGTTTGCATCTTTTATTCCCAAAACATTTCTAGCAAATTCTACCACTGCCATTTGCATTCCTAAACAAATTCCTAAAAATGGTATTTTATTTTCTCTTGCATATTTTATTGTTTCTATTTTTCCTTCTATTCCTCTATTTCCAAATCCTCCTGGAACAACTATTCCTTGTATTCCTTTTAATTTTTCTTTCACATTTTCTTTTGTTATTTTTTCTGAGTCTATTAGTTTTACATTTACTTTGACATTATTTGCAAATCCTGCATGGTGCAAACTTTCTATTACTGATATATACGCATCTTCTAGTTTTACATATTTTCCTACTATTGCTATATTTACTGCATGATTTTCATCTATATTTCTTATTTTGTCTATCATTTCCTGCCATTTTGTATTGTCTGGCACATATTTATCTAGTTTTAAATGATTACACACTTCTCTTGCTAGTCCTTCTTTTTCTAGCATTAATGGTACTGCATATAGACAGTCTGCTGTTTTATTTTGAATTACACTTGTTTTTCTTACATTACAAAATAGAGATAATTTTTCTCTAATATTTTCTGGTATATCTGTTTCTGTCCTACATACTAATATATCTGGTTTTATTCCTAGACTTTGTAGCTCTTTTACAGAATGTTGGGTTGGTTTTGATTTTATTTCATTTGAACCGAATATATATGGTAATAATGTTACATGAATATATACTACATCTTCTGGATTTTTTTCTAAACTTACTTGTCTTATTGCTTCTATAATTGATAATCCTTCTATGTCTCCTACTGTTCCCCCTATTTCTGTTATTACTATATCTGTATCTGTATTTTCGAATCCATATATTTTTTCTTTTATTTCATTCGTTATATGTGGTATTACTTGAACTGTTTTTCCTAAATAGTCTCCTCTTCTTTCTTTTTCAATAACGTTAGAGTATATTTGTCCCATTGTTACACTTGAACTTTTTGTTAGGTTTTCATTTATAAATCTTTCATAATGCCCTAAGTCTAAATCAGTTTCAGCTCCGTCATCTGTTACAAACACCTCTCCATGTTCAAACGGATTCATTGTTCCTGGATCTACATTGATATATGGATCAAATTTTTGTATTGTTACTTTATATCCTCTATTTTTTAATAGTCTTCCTAGTGATGCTGCTGTTATTCCTTTTCCTAGTCCTGATACAACTCCGCCTGTTATAAATATATACTTTGTATTCATTTCTTTCTCCCCTTTTTATTTTATTTAGATTAAAATTTTTTCTTAGTTGCTTTCTGTAAGATTGTAATTTTTTTGAATATAAATGTTGATTCATTTTCTCAAATTGTGTAATTTTAAATTCTTATATTGTTTCTTACAACTAAAAAAAGATTAAAAAACTTAACCGATTTTTTCGGTTTTTTTTTAATCTATTTTTAGTTTATCACTTGTTATGTTATTTTGCAATAGTTTTTGCTAATTTAAAATTCACAATTTCCTACTATATAATTTCCAGCACCGTCTTTTTCGAATGTAACTGTTAAAGTACCTTGAGTAGGTTCTGCTTCTCCTACATAGTAATCATAAGTTACTTCATATATTCTTCTTCCTTTTTGATTCATTTCGTTAATTATATAACTCTCGCCCTCTTCTTTGACTACTTCTGTTTTTAAATAATTTTCCAAAACTTTTTGTAGCCCTTCTTGGCTATCGTCTATTGTATTAGTGTCTTTATATTGATTGTATAGTTCTGTTATATATTCTCCTAATGCTATATCTATTTTATATGTTTTCTTCCACTCAAATTCATTAGAATCGCCATTATATTTGCTGATAAAAATTTCGTTGTCTCCCTCTTTATCATTTGTCGCTACTTCATATTCTTCTCCATTTTCTAAGTAGAATGTAACAACTGGTGGAATATCTGGTCCTTCTGTACTTTCAACAGTAAATTCTGTTCCGTTATTTACTATATTTTCTAATCTTTCTATTATCTTTTCATCATCTATTTTTACAGATTTAGTATATGCTAACCCTTCTGTACTTTCTGTATCTTCAATTGCTATTTCCACATAATTTGTATTAGCTATCAATTTTGGTTCTTCTACTATAGTTGTATTTTGATTTTCTGTATTACTGTCCGCTCCACTTGTAACTACATTTTTATTTCTTTCACCTATTATTACACAAATTAATGCTATTATTATTACTAACATAATTAGTAATGTTATAATATACGTTGACAATGATATTTTCCTTTTTTCTTTTTTCATCTTTTGATTCCTCCTTATTTCTTTTTTTTTCATTCTATCACAATAAATTTCAAAGAGCAATTATAATTTATAATTTTTCAGAATTATATTAACAATCGGTAACAGTTCAGAGAGCAAAGGGAAAATTATGATCTATTTTACAATCTAGCAATTAAAGCTTTTATCTTAATTCCCTGCTCTGAAAACATTATTTCATGTTCTGTTACTATATTATTTTCAAAAATATTATTTGAATGTAAATCTCTCGTTAATCTTTCTATTTTAAATCCAGTTTCTTCGAAATATTTAATACTAGAATCAAACAAATCATCATCATCTGTTTTAAAATATATTTCTCCATGCTCTTTTAAAAAAGTTTTATATTTCTCTAATTGCCTAGTATGTGTTAGTCTTTTCTTTCTGTGCTTACCTTTTGGCCAAGGGTTACAGAAATTAATATAAATTCTTTCTATTTCGTCTGTTTTATCTAATATTAGCATTATTCTTTCTATATCAAATCTAGTTAATATTATGTTTTTAGGCTCTAAATTTTTTTCTTTATATTTTTCTTCAACATTTCTTTTGGCTAATCCTAACATCGCATCTACTAAGTCTATGGCAATATAATTAATATTAGGGTTTTCTACGGCTAAATTTGCAATAAATTGTCCTTTTCCACATCCTAATTCTAAATGTATAGGATTATTATTTTTAAATAATTCCTTCCATTTTCCCTTATATTCTTCTGGATTATCTATGTAAAAACTACTAGCTTCTAATTCTGGTCTTGCCCATTTTTTGTATCTAATTCTCAATTTTTATTCATTCCCTTCATTATTTACTTTTTATTAGTCCTTTTATTTTTTAATTCTGTTACTTCACATTTTTTTAAATTTGTAGCAATTAAATGTTCAAAACAGTACTATTACATAATTATTATATATTAAAAGTGCTTGATAATCAATAAATATTAAGATATAATTTGAATGATTTGTAACACGTCAGAAGTCAAGAATTAATCTGGACTTTTATAATGTTATGAATAGTTTAATATAAAAGGATTGTTTTTATGAAATTAGAATATATAGTAAAAAGTGATAATTTATATAAAAATGTGAATGAAGTTCTTTTACATGAATTTAAGTTTTCCAACAGATTATTAGTTAAAGTTATTAAGAATAATTGTGTTTACTTGAATAATCAATTATGTAATACTCGTTCTACGATAAAAAAAGAGGATATTATCACTGTTGATTTAGGATATGAAGAAGATAACTCTAATATTATTCCTACTAAAATGAACTTAAATATTGTTTATGAAGATGAATGGCTTTTAATTTTAAATAAACCTGCTGGAATTGCTATTCATCCTTCATGCCAACATTTTGATAATTCTTTATCTAACGGCTTAAGTTATTATTTTAATCTAATAGGATTAAAAAAGAAAATCAGACCTATAAATAGGCTTGATTTTCATACTTCTGGTTTGTGTGTTTTTGCTAAATGTGAATATATTCAGGAAATGCTTTCTAAGGAAATGATATCTCATGATTTTGTAAAAGAATATACTTGTATTGTTGAAGGTTTTCTTTCTTCTAAAGAAGGGCAACTTTCTTTTCCTATTGCTAGAAAGCCTAGTAGTATTATAGAAAGAGAAGTTCCTGCTGACGGTCATGGTCAAATGTCTATTACTAATTATAGAGTTTTAAAAGAGTTTAAAGATAATAATGGTAATAAATATAGTTTAGTTAGGTGCGTTCTTGAAACTGGCAGAACTCATCAAATTCGTGTTCATTTTAGCCACATTGGTCATCCTTTATTGGGTGATTCTTTATATGGAAATGCTTCTGACTTAGTCCCTGGCCAGGCTTTATGCTGTACTAAGTTATCCTTTTTTCATCCTATTTCTAATGAAGAGATTTGCTTTGAAATTCCATTTCCAGTTTCATACATTTTACATTTTACATAATTTTTTTATTTTTTTCTAGTTTTTATCCACATTCAAAGTACAAAAAAAGAGTAAATCTGTAAGCCGGGTTCTGGCATTTAAAATAGTCATTTATCTAGGATATACATTGCTGTATATCTCAAGCCACGCAATTCAGAAGGCGCCGAGCAGGCTTAATCTTCTTCTTAGGTGTTGCTCCAGATGGGGTTTACACTGCCCACTATGTCACCATAATGGCGGTGAGCTCTTACCTCGCCTTTTCACCCTTACCACATTTCTATGGCGGTTATTTTCTGTTGCACTTTCCTTAGGGTCACCCCCACTAGACGTTATCTAGCATCTTTGCTCTATGGAGCCCGGACTTTCCTCTCGTAATTCCTTTCGGATTTTTACCAGCGACTATTCAATTTACTCTTTTTCTATTTTAACACAAGTTGATTAATCACACAATAGTTATTTTGAACAATTCAGAGGAATGGTGGAAGAATGATTTCTTGAAAAAGCTTCGAATGTGCCGTGGAATAGATGTATAAATTCTTAACTTAAAATAACTGAGGAAGCGTGATTAACGAGAGGCTTAAGATGTCGAAGAGTATATAAGTCTCTATATACTATTTAATTCTTCAATCAAATTCTTATACTTTATCAAAAAAACCTCTGTATCCTTCAACTTAGCTGCATTTTGCAACTCATTTAACATTATATACCCCTTGCTCAAATCATACTGTTTACTCTCATCAATATTTGTATTAGACAACAATTGAGAATAAGTTTGAATTGCATTATTCATATCACTTTCTATTTGTCCCCAATCTCCTGTATCCAATTTAGAATATGCCTTAAATATATCTGACTTAGTTTGTAATACCTTTTTATACTCTTCTCCTTCTGAAGTATTTTTTATAAACTTTGGCATAAAATCGTATACTTTAGATAATGCTGATAATGACTCCTTTTTATTTTTACTTTTTACAGCTATTGTTAAATTATCATATTCCTTATTAAAATTTAAGATATCTTCTTGATTTAAATTTAATTGATACAAATCAATTGTAATAGTTGGAATTGAAGTATACATATTTTCTACTTCGCTTTGTATAATATCCCAGTTTATCTCTTCATCATTTGTTAAAACTCCACTTTTTGTTAATTCAAATTTTTTATTACTATCTTGATTCTCTGATGACTCAGATGTTTGACTTTCTCCACTTGTTTGTAAGTTTCCTCCCTGGCCTTCTCCGCCTTCACTTTGACTTCCACTTTCTCCTGATGAATCTCCTCCGCTAGAACTAGACGAACCTCCAGAGTTACTTCCACTTCCTGATGATGATTCTTCTGAATTTTCAGAAGTTTCTTTTGATATTTCACTTACTGAAATTTTATAATTTCTGCTTTCTATATTATTCATGCTATTTATTAAATCTACAAGTTTTGATTCAACATACCTAATTTCTGAAACTCCTTTTTTATCTTGTTCGTTGTCATTATTTTTAATCACACTAAAATATATAATTAATGATAATATTATAATTATAACAATTAAAATTATATAAGATATCCTTTTAAAATTTTTCAATTTAAAACCTCCATGTTTTTTCTATTTATTCTATTATTTACATTTTCATTTCAGTTTATTCTAGGTATAAAATTAATTATATTATTTATACTATATATTAGGCAAATAATTTTATGGAAACTTATATTTCTTGCATTAGAAATTAAACTAAAAGAATGTTTTACATAAATATATTATTAATAAACAAGAGAGGAATAGAAATTTTATGAAAGCTATTGTTAATTTATATGCAGATGAACCAAATCAATTATCTAAATTTTTAAGCAGTTTTTATAATTCAGATTTTGACGAATTAAAAAACTGCTTAAAATGGGAAAAAGAATATAATAATCCTATTGAAATTGCAGAAATTGTAGGTATTTTTGCTGATAATATTGACGATTTTCAATTAAATATGTGGATATCTTTAGATAAAGATGTTTACATTAATATTACAAAAGATAATGTAAATAGAGTTATAAAATATTTATATGAAAGATTTCCCTATTAATATTTTATTAAGTTATTTATTTTTTCATATAATAAAGTATTAGGATTCGTTGGAGTTCAGTGACCTTTATTCTTTTATTTTTCTAATATAATCGTTACTGGTCCATCATTTATTAAAGTTATTTTCATATCCGCACCAAATATTCCTTTTTCAACATGTATTCCATTATCTTTGCATAAATTGCAAAAACATTCATATAATTCATTTGCTTGTTCAGGTTTAGCTGCTTCTATAAAAGACGGCCTATTTCCTTGAGAGCAGTCAGCATAAAGTGTAAATTGAGATACTATTAATAACTCTCCTTTTACATCTTTTAATCCTAAATTCATTTTATCGTTTTCATCTGTAAACACTCTTAATTTACAAAGTTTATTTGCTAAATATTCTGCTTTTTCTTTATTATCATCATGCGTAATTCCTATTAATACTAGAAAGCCTTGGTTTATTTTTCCTACTACATTATTTTCTATTTCTACTTTTGCTTCTTTTACTCTTTGTATTACTAATCTCATAATTTTCTCCATTTTTGTAAAATAAATTTGTTTATGTGAAAAATCGAATATCAATTTTTCTACTATTCTTCTAAAAATTCATTTTCTTCATCGTGAACTTCAAAATTTGAATCTTCTTGCTCACTTTCCATAAAATTTTCAACTACTTCTTTTTCACTTTCATTGCCATTTAATTTACTATCAATTTCTACTCCTGTCGTTTTTTCTATATTTGATTCGTTATTTCCTGTATTTGATTGCCTATTATTAACATTTTCTATTTCTTTGAAATCTTGTGACTGTATAAGTTCTTCTGAATTTTCTTTTACTTCTGATGACTTTAACTCTTCTTGCTTTGTTCCACATTCTCTGCAATACTTATCATCTTTTTCTATTTCCGTATGACAATTTGGACATTGCTTTTTATCTCTTAATTCAATACATTGCTTTAATAAGCTTTCGATTTCATCACTTACTACATCTATTTTTGTACAAAGTTCTTCTAACTCACCTTTTATTTCTATACTTTCTTCTCTAACATGCTTTTCGTATACTTTTTTTCCTATTTCTTGATATAAGTCATTTACTTCACCTTTTAATTCTCCCATTTTTAGCTTTAGTTTTGTCTCTTTTGCCAATTTTCCTGTCTTATCTGCTGTATATTTGTATGCCTCGGAAGCTTTTTTCCCTAATTTATCAAAAAATTCCATTTTATTTTCATTCCTTGTATAATATATTTAGGTTTTTAAACGGCTACCCATAAACCTATTAAATTTGTAATTTTGCTTTAATTTATTATTCGTTTATTTCTTTGCTATTATTCACTTTTTTATAAAATTTTTTTGTTTTTTGCAGAGAAAAACACATATATTTCGTACAAATTTCAGTTTCAGTGTATTTAGCTGAAACTTAGAAACCTTACTATTCGAATTTTTTTGATCTAGTCATCAACTCTCTAACAGCTTCATTAGGGTTCAAATTATCATAAATTACTCTATAAGTTGTTTCAACAATCGGCATATCAATATCATGAATCTTTGACAATTCATAAGCAACCTCAATATTATCAATACTTTCTATAACCATACCAACTTCTTTTTTCGTCTCTTCAAGAGTTTTACCTTGTCCAATAAGTTTTCCTGCTTTTCTATTTCTACTATGTTCACTTAAACATGTAACAATTAAATCCCCTAATCCACTTAATCCGTAAAAAGTATCTTTTTCTCCTCCTAATGCAACACCTAATCTTGTTAATTCTCCTAAGCCTCTAGTTATTAGTGCCGCAAAAGTATTATCTCCTAATCCGATTCCACTTGCAACTCCAGCACAAAATGCAATTATATTTTTTAAAGCTCCTCCTAATTCTACTCCTTTTACATCTCTTGAAGTGTATATTCTCATTTCTGAACACATAAATGTATCTTGTATCATTTTTAATATATAATCATGTTCAGAAGCAACAACTAACACTGTTGGTACTGCTATTGATACTTCTTCTGCATGGCTTGGACCTGATAATACTCCTATTTGTGCATCTGGTAATTCATCTAATATAACTTCATCTAATGTTTTTAGACTTTCTTTTTCAAATCCTTTTGAACATATTATTATTGGCTTATTTCCTACATATTGCTTATATTGCTTGAATACACTTCTTGTGAATTTTGAAGGTGTTACATGCAAAATAAACTCTGCATCTTCTATTACTTCTTTAAAATCCATTGAACATGTTATATTTTCAGGTATTTCTAATCCAGGCAAAAATTTACATTTTTTTTCATTATTTATCAAATTTGTTTCTTCTTCTGAAAATGACCATATTTTTATTTCATTTCCACATCTTGATAAATGAGTTGCTAAGGCTACTCCCCAACTTCCGACTTCCTATTATTGCTATTTTCTTCATTATATTTTCTCTCCTTTTTTCTGAACTTCTATTAATTTTCTATAGTATTAGGATTATTATTTTTTGAATTATCTCCAAATGTACTGTGTATTAGTTACTTTTTGAAGCTTATTCTATTTTCTGTTCCATTTAATATTCTTTTTATATTTGCTCTATGATTAAATAAAACAATTACAGCTAAAATTATACTATAAATAAGATAACTATTTCCTTCTGAAACAATATAATTATCTTTTATAAATAATGTCAAAATTGGAAATAAAACAGCTGCTGCACAAGAACCAACTGATACCATTCTTGTAAGAACCATTAATACAAGTGCAAATACTAAGCATATTAATCCTATTTGCCAATTACTCATTAATAATATTCCTAAAGATGTTGCAACTCCTTTTCCTCCTTTGAATTGGAAAAATATTGGAAAAGTGTGTCCCACAACAACTGCTATACCTGCAATTTGAACTAATAATGATTTATTCTCTACATTGAATATATTTCCTAAGACAATAGCAATTATAATTGCAACTATACCTTTTAAAATATCACATATTAAAGTTACAGCAGCAGCCTTTTTTCCAACACTTCTAAGCATGTTTGTTGTTCCTGCATTTCCGCTTCCTTTTTCTCTTACATCAAATCCTGCCATTTTTTTACTTAATATTACAGAAAAATTTACACTTCCTATTGCATAAGCAATTAATCCCATTATAATATTTAGTGCCATTTTTAATTCCTCCTTTTTTTATTTCACTTCAAACTCTGCATTTTCGCCTTTTTCTCTTACTATAATTCTTACTGGCGTTCCTTGCAACCCAAATTCTTTTCTTATTTGATTTACCAGATATCTTTCATAAGAAAAATGAAATAAATCTTTATTATTCACAAAAATAACAAATGTTGGTGGTCTTGTAGATGCTTGTGTTCCATAATATATTTTTAATCTTTTACCTTTATCTGTTGGTGGTTGAACAATTGCAATTGCTTCATTAATTACTTGGTTTAAAACAGATGTTGATATTCTCATACAATTTTGTTGATTTACTTGGTTTATCATTTCAAATAATTTGTTAACTCTTTGTCCTGTTTTTGCTGAAACAAATATTATTGGAGCATAAGATAAATACTTTAACTTTTCGTATACTTCTTTTCTATATTTTTCTAGTGTTCCTGTTTCTTTTTCAACAGCATCCCATTTATTTACAACTATGATTACACCTTTCCCTGCTTCATGTGCCTCACCTGCAATTTTAGTGTCTTGGTCTGTTACTCCTTCTTGTGCATCTATCATCATTAAACATACATCTGCTCTTTCAATTGCTAACAATGTTCTCATAATACTAAATTTCTCTATGGATTCTGTGACTTTACTTTTTTTCCTTATTCCTGCTGTATCAATTAATACATATTTCCCATATTCATTTTCAAATTCAGAATCTATTGCATCTCTTGTTGTCCCTGCTATGTCACTTACAATTGTTCTATTTTCTCCTAAAATTTTATTTATCAATGATGACTTTCCTACATTTGGCTTTCCTATTACTGCAACTTTGATTTTGTCTTCTTCGTCTTCATCTTGTGTTTTAGGAGGAAATTTTCCGTATATTTCATCTAGCACATCACCAATTCCTATTGCATTTGTTGCTGAAACTGGAAATGGTTCTCCTAGTCCTAAGTTATAGAATTCATATACATCTTGTTTGAATTTTTCATAGCTATCTGCTTTGTTACAAACTAATACTATTGGTTTCCCTGATTTTTTTAGCATTAGTGCAATCTCTTTGTCTGCAGCTGTTACCCCTTGTCTTATGTCTGTTACAAAAATTATAACATCAGCCATTGCAATAGCTAAGTTTGCTTGTTCTCTCATTTGAGATAAAATTATATCTTCTGAATCTGGTTCTATTCCCCCTGTGTCTATTAAAGTGAAGTTTCTTCCTCTCCAGTTTGTATCTGCATAAATTCTATCTCTTGTAACTCCTGGTGTATCTTGTACTATGGAAATTCTACTTCCTACTAAATAATTAAAAAAGGTGGATTTACCTACATTTGGTTTTCCTATTATTGCTACTATTGGTTTTGCCATTTCATTTTGTTCCTTTCTAATTCTTATTTTAATTTTTTATCTCTTTTACTTAATTTTATTTTCTTTTGTATTTTATATATCAAATTTTTTGTTATTTTATTTACTTGAATTTATTTCTGAAATCTCTATGTTTATTTTCTATACTAAATAGAGGATAGATATAGTAGTGGATTATCTTCCACCACCTCCACCACCGTCCGTCCGGCCTCCTCCGCCTCCACCAGAGAATCCGCCGCCTCCTCCTGTTCCAGAAGAGTATGTAGATGATATTGACGTACTAACAGCACTTGAAAAGCTTGAAGAAAAGTTAGTATTCATCATTAAGTACATATATGTATATGTATTTATATTTAATGTTTCGTCTATATTTGGATATACAATTTTTAATTGTTTTAGTACCTTATCTGCTATTCCGAATACTGTTGCATATACTAAGAATTTTTCCCAAATTACTAGTTCTGGAACTTCTCTTTTATCAAGCATTGAAAATTCTTCCATATATTTTTTTAGCCCTTTCCACATCTGGCTTTCATCAATTCCTTTTTGAGTATATACATTTAATTTATTAGCAACTTTTCCTATTTTTGCACAAGTAAGTGAACTTATTAATAGTAATGGTACAAATCCAATTAATACATATATGTTAAACATAAATGTTAAATATGCACCTATTATAATTGTAAAAATTGTTAGCATCATGTAGGAAACTGTACTTCCTGTATATTTTGAATATTTAACCAATTCATTTTTATCTATTAATTTTTTGTCTATTACACTTTCTTTTGTATTTTTGTCTATATTATTTTTTAACTTTATTACTTTGGAAGTGCTTCTTTTTATATATTTTAGTAGCTCCTTAATATTGATTTCTTTATCTGGCATAGCTGCATTTTTTAGAAATTCAAATATTTCTTTTTCATCTTTTTCATTTTCTAATTCTGGTGCTTTATCTTTCAGAATTTTTATAGTAACTGCATCTTTATCTTTTTTATTTTTATCTACTTCAAATTCAATTATTTTTTTCAAGCTTAAATCTAGTAGTGTTGCAGAAAATATCTTTCCAATTTCATCCTCATTAAAAATTGTTTTTGATTCTTTTATTACATACTCTGCTTCTGCTGGAGTTGCATCTTCTCTTGGTATATCTCTATAATATATTATTTCTTGTGATATTTTATATTTGTCTGGCAATTCTTTTGCTATTTTTCTATATTTTAAATATTTTTTTAATACTATAATAGATATTATTAGTGTAATTCCAATTATACTTATTAGTATTATAAGATTCATTCTTTCTCTATTTTCTCTTCTTTGGTTTGCCTCATTTGCCCATACAGTTTCTTCTTCTATTACATCTTCTAATATTTCTCTATTGCTTCCTCTTGTAGAACTAGAAATCATATTTGTAGGGAATAGTGTTCTTATTTCTACATATCTTCCTGGATTAAATCCCTCTAAACGAAATTCTATTTTATTTAATCCTGTTGCATATATTTCTCCATTTAAACTTTCAACATGTCCCCATACTTTTATATCTTCTTGTTTTTTAGCATTTTCAGGTAAATATATTGTTCCTGACACATCTCTTGCTGGAATTTCAAAGTCTTCTCCTATAAATTGCCAATATAATTCTGCATAGTCAGAATATTTTGCTATTGCATCATTTACTTTATACTCTATTTTGTACTTTCTTTTGTCACTTTCATCTTCTAATCCAACCCCAAATGCAATCTCATAATTTCCATCTTCATTTAATCCTCCATAATATGTATTTTCTTCTAGATGATAGGCCCAAGTATTTGTCTTTGTAAGTTCTTTTTCTGTTCCATCTACTATTTCTTTGACTATAACATCACTTATACTAGTATATTTTGAATTGTCTCTTTTAAATGTTTTATATATTGTGTTTGTGTCTTCTATATCAATATTCCATGTCTCTGCAACATTCATACTTCCGTCTTTATTTATTTGAACATCAAAAATTAAATAATTTAAAAATAAGTCACTAGAAGCTTTTGACTGAATATTATTTAATATTATTAAAGCACTTGTTAGTACTATTATTTGTATTAATCTTTTTAAAACTTTCATATAAAAATTCATCCCTTTCTTGCTTCGCTTTTCGTTCTAAAGGTACACATAACAATGAAAGTAGATTGTTCATCTTAAGCCTTATGACTAATCGTTATATTTATAAGTTAGTTCTATTGTTTGTTTTATATTATGTATTTGCTCATTTATTTTTTCAACAAATCCTTCTTGCTTTTCTACTTGGTCATTGTTGCAATTATATTTTTCTTTTTCTTCTAGTATTCTTTTTACACTCCTATTTACTCTTGCTTCTTTTCTTTTATCTTGCTTTACTTCTTCAATTATTTTGTTAATGATATTCTCATTTCGTCCGTATTTTATTACTATAATATCATTTCCTGCATAAAATGCTTTTTGGATAGATTTGTTTTTTCCGTATAAAAGTTCTACGCCTTTCATTCTCATATCATCTGTTACTATTAGTCCTTTATATTTATATTTTTTTCTTATATATGTTATAAATTCTCTTGACATTGAACATGGATATTCTGTTACTCCTTTTATTTTTAAGTGACTTACTAAAAGACTGTCTGCTCCAGCTTCTATGGCTTTTTGAAATGGCATCATATCTTCTTGTTCAAGTTTTTCTATATTTTCTTTTACTATTGGTAATATAAAATGTGAATCTTTTTCTGTTGCTCCATGTCCAGGAAAGTGTTTTATTGTTGCTATAACATTATTTTTCTGCAATGCTTTCATATATGATATTCCACATCTTGCAACAGCCTCTTTGTCTTCACTAAATGCTCTGTCTCCAATTGGATGCTTGTCTTCAAATCTTTTTATGTCTAAAACTGGTGCAAAGTCAAAATTGATTCCTAATTTGCTTAGCATTTCTCCTGTTATTTCTCCAGCTTTTTCTACTATACTTTCATCTTTACATCTTGCTAGTTTTGTAGCTGCTGGAATGTTTTTGAATTCTGGTGGCATTCTGTTTACTCTTCCACCTTCTTGGTCTATTGCTATAAATAGTGGTATTTTATTTGTTTCGTTTTTCTTTTTTATGTAATTTATGAGGTCTACTAGTTCTTCATAGCTTTTATAGTTTTTCTTATATAGCAATACTCCTCCTATTTTATATTTTGTTATGATTTCTTCTATTTTGTCTTTTGGGTTTGCTATGTCTAATCCTATCATTAACATTTGACCTATTTTTTCTTCTATTGATAGTTCTTTTATTTTTTCTTTCATATTTCCCCTTTTTTATTTATTTTTTGTTTTTTCTTCGAATTCTTTTTTCTAGTTGCTCTTTTGATTGCTTAGTTGTTTCTGCACTTTTTCTTGATTTTTTCTTTTAATTATTTTACTATATTAAACATTAAAAGGCAAGAAATTTCTTACCTTTTTGAAAAAGTTGTAACAATTCAAAACATTGACATCTAAACATTAACGTTGTATTATAACAATATTAAAAGGAGGAATTAAATATATGGCATTTGATGGAATAGTCACAAAAGCAATTGCATCTGAATTGCAACAACTTATTGGAGGAAGAATAGACAAAATCTTTGAACCTAATAAAGACAATATATTATTAGGATTTTATTATAACGGAAATAATTATGCTTTAAATATATGTACAAACTCTCAAAATTATAGAATACACCTCACAACACACGCCAAAAACAATCCACAGATGGCACCAAATTTTTGTATGTTACTTAGAAAACATCTCATTGGGCTTAGAATAAAAAACATAATCACAGACTGTTTAGAGCGTGTAATTACAATTGAATTTGAGGGGCTTGATGAAGTCGACGATATCATTAGTAAAAAACTAATTATTGAATTAATGGGAAAACATTGTAATATTGTTTTAGTAGATGAACAAAACATAATTATTGACTGTTTAAGACATATAAACACTGATAACATCTCTACTTCTAGGTTGCCACATAGTAAATATCATTTTCCTGAATGTGAAAAGAGTAATTTTTTAGATATTACAAATTATAAAGAATTTAAAGAAAAACTCTTTATAAATAATAAATCACTAATTAATAACTTAAATACTAACAAACTTTCTATTAATGATATTTCACAGCTAATCCCAGATACATTTAATGGATTTAGTAAATCTTTTGTTAATGCAGTAATTCAGAAACTCGAAATTAAACAAATAACTAATTCTTTACTACAAGAAATTTACGATTATTTTTGTACTATTGTTGACGGAACTGATTCCTTAAATTTATCTTTTGAAAATATATTAGACTCAGATGGTCTTGTTAAAGATTATTTCTTAGTTTATAAAAATAATCCCGAGAAATTCAATTTAAACTTTTTTATAGATGACTTTTATTATAATAAAGAGTCTTCTGAAGAATTTAAAACTTATAGAAATTCTGTATTAAAATTAATTTTAGATACATTAAAAAAGTATAATAAAAGATTAGTTAATATAAACGCAAAACTTAATGATTGTAGTAATATGGAACTATACAAATTATATGGAGAATTAATAACTGCTAACTTATATAAAATCAAAGATGAAAATGTAGACTCTCTTACTTTAGAAAATTACTATGATAACAACAAACTAATCAAAATTCCACTTGATAAAAAATATTCTCCAAGTATAAATGCAAAAAGATTTTTCAAAAAATATCATAAATTAAAAAATGCTTTAGAAATTGTTTCAGTCCAAAAAGCAGAAACTCTTAAAGAATTGGATTATATAGAAAGTATTGTTTACGAATTAGAAAGTTCTTCTACTATTGAAGATATCGCAGAAATTTTTGAAGAAATTTCTGAAAATATGATTTTTAAAGAAAAAACCGATAGATTAAAAAATTCTTCTGGTAATAAGAGAAAATCAAATAAAATAAAAAAATCCTCTCTTACTAAAAACAAACAAGTAACTTTCAATCCCTTAAAATATACTATTGACAACTATATTTTATTAGTAGGAAGAAACAATAAAGAAAATGATTATCTAACTCTAAAATATGCTAAAAAAACAGATTTGTGGTTTCATACAAAAGATATTCATGGAAGCCATGCAGTTTTATTACTTGATAAAGAAAAAATTTCTGACGAAAATATTTTGATAAAATGTGCTCAAATTGTTGCATATCACAGCAAAGCAAGAAATTCTTCTAATGTGCCTGTTGACTTTTGTGAAGTTAAATATGTAAAAAAACCTAATGGCGCTAAGCCTGGTATGGTAATTTATTCTAATAACAAAACATTGTATGTAAATCCAAAATGAACTTTGGGGACAGTGAAGTGAACCCAAAATGTTAGACAAAAATGTTTAGCAAGGAGGGTTCATTTTTTATGGCT
>CALXJX010000023.1 GCA_944388735.1 uncultured Clostridia bacterium | reverse complement strand
TGCCTCCCGTAGGAGTCTGGGCCGTATCTCAGTCCCAATGTGGCCGTTCAACCTCTCAGTTCGGCTACTGATCGTCGTCTTGGTAGGCCGTTACCCCACCAACTAACTAATCAGACGCAAGCCCATCTATCAGCGGATTTCTCCTTTCCCTATTGTATCATGCGATACTTAGGCATATGCGGTATTAGCAGTCATTTCTAACTGTTGTTCCCCTCTGATAGGCAGGTTGCTTACGTGTTACTCACCAGTCCGCCACTAACCGCTTCGAATCTTAAAGAATCGATTAAGTCCGTTCGACTTGCATGTCTTATGTGCGCCGCCAGCGTTTATCCTGAGCCAGGATCAAACTCTCTTGTTTTTATCGCTTTTGCTAATCAAATTTCTACTATGTCAATCTTCAAAAATTTTTCTTCGATATACATTAAGTATAATCTCAATTTTTTTCTTGATTTCCTTGCAGAATTTGTTTATTAAAACCGATTTATTTTAAAATTTATTTCTATCATTTCTGATTTTATAAATCTTCAAAAGTTTTTTCAAGCTCTTTTTTGCTTCTTATTTTTTACTAAAATTTTTTTAAAAAATTTACTTGTTCGGTACTTTTTCTTTTTCAGAAAATTTACCGCTTCGGTTTATTCTCTAAAGGATTTTATTGTTTACTTTTCAATGTACTTTTTTGTCCCGCTTATTGGGACGATTTTAATTATACAATGCTTTTTTTCGTTTGTCAACACTTTTTTTATATTTTTTATTTTTTTTTATAAATTCTATCTTTTTTAGAATTTCACAAAATGATTTTTCCTTAGAAAAATCAATAAAAATTTATATTATGAATATTTTTTTAATATATCTTATAATACGCCTCAATTTAATAAGAAAAACAAGTACAAGTTTAATTCTTTTTCGTTACTTGTACTTGCTAAAATTTTTCCAAACTCATCTGTATTAATAGCAAAATATTTTTTGCCCAAGAAACACGTCCTCAACGGTGCATAATTTATTCGTTTAATATTACATATATATTATTTATTAATCCTGTCTCTGCATCATATTCCATTCTTACTGTATATGTTGCTCTATTTCCTTCTTCTTCTATATACCTAAGGAATGTATTTGCAACATTTTCATTTACATTATTCCTTTGTATTACCATTACATATTCTTTTGGTTCATCTGGATCAGTTTCACGTCTTTTTTCTTTATATTGCGTTACCTTTACCGTATCTAAATTATTCTTTGCTATTTGAGTTAACTGTTTTATACTATCTACTGATACTTCTTCACCTGCAAAAAACTCAAATTGTGAATTGAATCTGTTTTTCTCTGTTTCAGTAATATTCCCATTTGTTTCTATATTTTCAGCACCTGCTTGAAGCCAGCCTGTATTAACAATAATATTTAAAATATCTTCTATTGTTATTGTAGAGTTTAATTTTTCTAACTGAGATGTCATATTTGCATTTAGAGTATCTTGTATCGCTACTACTCGTTCTGCATCTAAAGTTGACAAATCTATATAATTATCTTCTGATAATTCAACTTTATCTGTAAACTCATTCACTATAGTAGTCTGTTCACTTATGTTTAAAGTTGCATCTGTATTATCATTATATAATTTTAATGCTATATTTCTAGCAAGATTGTTGTTTTCTAATTTTTCTTCTGCTGATAATTCTATATTTTTAGAAACGTCATCCTTAACTTCTTTTATATAAAAAATTATGCTATCTAAATTTTCTTCAATTTTTCTTTCTGTTTTTATAGTAAAACTATTTTCTTTTTCTGATAACTTTGTATTTTTTAGTTCTATCATTTTATTATTATCTTCGTTTACAAAATTTATATTAAGTGTCCCTTCTTCTGTCTGAACAGATATTCTAACTGTATTTCCATTGCTTTCATAAACTGCCATGGTTCTTTCTTGTTGCCCTATATTATTGTTTTTTATTTCTTCTATTATATTATCTATAATTGTTATAAATGTATCTTTAAAACTTCCTGTCACATAATTATTATTACTATTATATTGTTTAATTATATCTTCAAAACTTTGTATCTTATTCAAAATAATGTCATCTGTTTTTATTTGTTCTAAAACTTTTATAAAAGTATCATTAAATTTTTCTTTTGTTATTTTTATTGAATAGGCATTTGTTCTTAGTTGTTTATTATTAACTGTAATAACCGCTCCTGATTGTTTTGAATAATTATCAGGTGTTATATTTTGATTTATTATTCCTATATATCTATTTTTCAATGTTTCTTTTTCTTCTTCTGAAAATTCAAATAATTGATTTGTATTAATACTATTTAAGCTTTCTATTGTATTTATTGATTCTTTTATATTAGATGAAGATACAAATTGCTTTATTCCATTTAACCTTATTGCATCTGTTTCAGACTGTTTTAAATACTCTATTCCTACAATTTTTTCATCATTATTTTGAATTTGGATATCTTTATAATCATATTGAGAAGCTTTGTCTATTTGACTATCTATCTTTATTTTCATATTATTTATATTGTTATCTGTATTTCCATTTTCATTGTAATTTACAGTTGCTTCTATATTAGACAAATATTTGTTATTTTCTAGTAACTGCTCCGCTTCTTTTAATTTATTTTCAGTTGATAACTCTCCTACTTGTGAAAAAGCTTTTACCATATATTTAGCAAATAGTGTTTCGTTTGATTTGAACATATCAGTAGTCAAATATAGAAAAATTAATATACCTATTATTAAAAGCACTACTACAATTGAAGTTATTATAATCATTATTTTCTTCTTTTTCTTGGATCTCATATCTGATTCCCTCCCACTTATTTTTTTCTTTTTGTATTTCTTATATATTTTAATTCTTTCTTTTGCAATTATATCTATTTTTTATTTTTTTATCAATAGTTATTTTAATCTTTGTTCCACTATTTCATAAATAATAATTCCCGCTGATACTGACGCGTTTAATGATGTTACTTTCCCCTTCATCGGTATTTTTACTAAAAAATCACAATTTTTCTTGACTTTTTCTCCTATTCCATTTCCTTCATTTCCTATAACAACACCTATTGGTCCTTTTAAATCCTGTTGATAATAATATGTTTCTGTGTTAATATCAGTACCACATATCCATAATCCTTCCTCTTTTAATTTGTTAATTGCATCTGTTATATTTGTTACTCTTGCAATCTTCATATATTCTACTGCTCCTGCTGACACCTTATTTACTGTACTATTTACAGATGCTGCCCTTCTTTTAGGTATAATAATTCCATGCACGCCTGCTGTCTCAGCAGTTCTAATTATTGAACCTAAGTTATGTGGGTCTTCTATACTGTCTAATATTAATACAAATGGATCTTCTTTTTTTCTCTTTGCTTCTTCTAATATATCTTCTATTTCACAATATTCAAATGGTGGAACTAAGGCAATTATTCCTTGGTAATTTTCAGTTTGTGCTATTTCATTCATTTGTTTCTTATCTTTTTCTACAACTATTACTTTTCTTTCTCTTGCTTTCGCTATTATTTTATTTATAGAACCGTGTCTTTCACCTTTTGTAACAAAAATTTTATTTATGTCTTTGCCACTTTCAAGTAATTCTAGTACAGAGTTTCTTCCTTCTACCTGGTCTTGATATTTGTTATTTTCTTCTTTCATTTCTTATATAATTCCTTTCTTTTTATAACTACAAGTTAGACAAATAGATCTTATCTCATAATAACTTTGCAATAATTTTTGAAATTATTACTTTATAACTTTCAAAATTCTATTATATTAATGTATTCTTTCAAAGCTTCAATTATTTTTACTATTTGACTAAAATTATGTATATCTCTGTATTTTTTTGCAATTTCTATTTCTATGCAAGGTATTGATGTTTTTTTAGAAATTGTTCTACATATTGTATGAATACTTTTTGCTTTAAATATAGTATCTATTTCCACATTTTCTATATCATGTTTTTTCAATGTCTCTTCTAATAGTTTTAATAAATATTCATTATTATTCAAGTTTTCTTTTTCGCCTGTTGCTATATCTACTCCAAATCCGTGTTTATCACTCGCTCCATGAATGTCTAATAGTAATTTTATTTGGTTTTCGTTTATAATTTTTAATATTTCTTGTTTGTATGGATTATTTTCTATGTCATAATTTGCATCATCATTATTATTTTTAGTCTTATATATGCAATAGCAATCTGTTTCTTTTTGCAGTATTATTGCTATTGCCCCAGTGCATAAATCTTTTCCTTTTAATTTTCCATTTCTTATTTGCCTTACACTATGCGGAGCTGATATTAATATTGGTATTTTTCCGTTTATTGTTTTAAAAGATTCATTTTGTTGATTTTCGTCATTTAATTCATCAAACTTTTTGTTTAATTCTAAAAACTCTTTTTTACTTATATTCATATTTATCCTCTTTTTGCTCAACTTTTTTCTTCTTAAGTAAAAGTTCAGAAGTCATATTGAAAAGTACGATTTCCTAAACTGAGACTTCAATGTGTTGTGAAATAAATAGCTTTTATTCCTCATCTAGCTTTAGTACAGATAAAAATGCTTCTTGTGGTATTTCTACATTTCCTATTTCACGCATTTTTTTCTTACCTCTTTTTTGCTTTTCTAATAATTTTTTTTTTCTTGTAATATCTCCACCATAACATTTTGCTAATACATCTTTTCTCAATGCAGATATGGTCTCTCTTGCGATAATTTGTCCTCCTACTGCTGCTTGTATTGGAATTTTAAACAATTTTCTTGGGATAACTGTTTTTAATTTTTCTACCATTTTCTTTCCTCTGTTGTATACTCCGTCTTTATGTACAATAAAGCTTAATGCATCTACTCTTTCTCCATTTATATAAATATCTAATTTTACCAAATTTGATTTTCTATATTCTTTGAATTCATAATCTAATGAAGCATATCCTTTTGTTTTAGATTTTAAATTGTCAAAAAAGTCATATATAATTTCATTTAGTGGCATTTCATATACAAGTGTTACTCTACTTTCATCCAAATATTTCATATCAATATAAATTCCTCTTCTTCTTTGGCATAACTCCATTATATTTCCAACATATTCTTTTGGAGTTAATATATTTGCTGTTACAAATGGCTCTTCTATATATGATATCTCTTGAGGCTTTGGTAAATCTTCTGGATTATATAATTCTATTATTTCTCCGTCAGTTTTATAAACTTTATATATAACTGATGGTGCTGTTGTAATTAATCCTAAATCAAATTCTCTATCTAATCTTTCTTCAATTATTTCCAAATGTAATAGTCCTAAAAAGCCACATCTAAAACCAAATCCAAGTGCAGCTGAACTTTCTGGTTCATATTCTAATGCTGCATCATTTAGTTTTAGTTTTTCTAGTGCTTCTTTTAGATTTTCATATTCACTTCCGTCAATTGGATATAATCCACAATATACCATTGGTGTAACTTTTTTATATCCTTTTAAAGGCTCGTCCGCTGGATTATTTTTTAGTGTAATAGTATCACCAACATGAATATCTGATAATGTCTTTATATTTGCTGCTATATATCCAACTTCACCTGCTTTAATTTCTTGTGTTGGCATATATGAGCCTGGCGTAAAATATCCAACTTCTGCAACAGTAAAGTTTTTGTTTGTTGCCATTAATTCTATTTCGTCTCCTACTTTCACAGTTCCATCCATTACTCTTACATAAGCAACTGCACCTTTGTAATTATCATAGTAAGAATCAAATATTAAACAAGTTGTTTTTGCATTTTCGTCACCTTTTGGAGCTGGTAAGTCTGTAACAATTCTTTCTAATACTTCTTCAACATTTAATCCGGTTTTAGCAGAAATACAAGGTGCATCTTCTGCTGGTATTCCTATTATATCTTCAATTTCTTTTTTTACTTCATCAACTCTTGCATTAGGTAAATCGATTTTATTTAAAACTGGCAAAATTTCTAAATTGTTATCAATTGCTAAGTATACATTAGCAAGTGTTTGAGCTTCTACTCCTTGACTGCTATCTACAACTAAAATAGCTCCATCACATGCAGCTAAACTTCTAGATACTTCATAGTTAAAGTCTACATGCCCCGGAGTATCAATTAAATTAAGTGTATATTCTTGTCCATCTTTTGCTTTATAAATCATCCTAACTGCCTGAGATTTAATAGTTATTCCTCTTTCTTTTTCTATATCCATATTATCTAAAATTTGATTTTCCATCTCTCTTTTAGATAATACTCCTGTCATTTCTATTAATCTGTCTGCTAATGTTGATTTTCCATGATCTATGTGTGCTATAATGCTAAAATTTCTTATATGTTCTTGTCTACTATTCATACAGTTTCTCCTTTATATAAAACCTTTATTTTCTAGTATTTACTCCATATTTTAACATATAAATTGTTAAATCTCAATAGTTTTATAAATTTAAGTCTCCACAATTGTAACAGTTCAGAGGGCTACGGAAGAAAGTGTAATGTTTTGAATTAGATTCGAATGTGCCATGAAATAAATGTATAAATTCTTAGCTTTAAATAACTGAGGAAGCGTGATTAACGAGAGGCTCGGTTATTTTAAGTTTAGAATTTATAATCTATGGAACAAGCCGAGGAGATTGCGAAAGAAACCATTATTCCCCAATTGACCTCTGAACTGTTACATACAATTATACCTTTACATTTCTAAACCATTATATAAATTATATACATTTTTGTAGCCTTTTTCTTTTAATTCTTTCTGAGCTTTTTTACTTCTCATTCCTGTTGAGCAATAAACTACAATAACCTCTTCCTTATTAGTTAAAAACTTGTCTGCATCTCTTTTTAATTCGTATTCAGGTATTAAAATAGCTCCATTTATATGTCCTTCTTTGTACTCTTGTGGACTTCTAACATCTAAAAGTATTGCTCCTTTTTTCACCATTTCTTGTAACTCTTGCATATCTATATCATCTTTTCTAATATCTCTATTTTCAAAAAATTTATTTTTTAACCAATCCTTTATTCTTTTCTTCATCAAAATTCACTCCTATTATATAATATGTTATCCACATATTTTATTTTCTCTTTTACTACAAAATTATTTATTTTTTTATCTTTTAATCTATTTTTTTCTTTTTCCTTATGTGACATATATATTTCAAATCTAACAAAAATATATTTCATTTTTCGCGTTTTTGATGTGTTTTTATAATTTTTTCTACACTTTTCTTGATTTTTTGCACGATTTATTACACATATATTTCTTTCTCGTTTCTTTGTTATTACAATTATGTAATTTTTGCAATTTTATGTTACTTGTTTTTTGTCGTTTTTTGTTATCCACAGTTTTTTTAAAAATGTGGAAACTGTGGATAACTTTGTGAACAACTTATAATGGTCAATTTGCGTTCATGAGTTATTCACATTTGGATATGGTTTATATAATATCTCTTTTCTTTTTAGTTTATTTATATTTTTTATGTGCACTTACTTTTTTTATGAAATAATTTCTCTTTTAACATAGAAAGTTAAATCTCCTTATTAAACTTTTAGTCTAATAAGGAGATTTGACTTCACTATTTCTCAGTAATATATTCTATTTAAGAAATCCCCAATACACTATTAATATTATTTCTAACACTGTTATAAGTGGTAAACCTATCACAAAGTTCAATTTCTGTGTTTTATGTCTGAATGTATACATGCCTGCTATTGTTCCAATTCCACCACCTAGTGCTGTTATAATAAATAATGTCTTTTCAGGTATTCTCCAAGAAGCTTTTCTTGCTTTTCTTTTATCTAGCCACATTATAAAAAATCCTATTACATTTATTATTACA
This sequence comes from uncultured Clostridia bacterium, assembly GCA_944388735.1. Lineage (GTDB taxonomy): Bacteria > Bacillota > Clostridia > TANB77 > CAG-508 > CAG-269. Next base: position 16,078 of record CALXJX010000023.1, on the reverse strand, counting down.
AAATATATAATTATATTTTGTGTTGTAAATATGTTTTCTAAATTTATATTTCCTTGTTCCAAATTAACCTCTCCTCTTTCTTTTTTACTTAAATTTTAATACATTTCTATTATACTATAAATTGAACTTCTTTTTCAATCCCCTTGCTACAACAACAATCTATATAGCGGTTCAAAGGAGGGCTCCTATTTCAGGACGCCCTCATCTGAACTCTTACCAATTTATCATACTTGCCATTGAATTTCTTATATATTAGTGCTATAATATTTACAACTTATTGTAGCAAAACTTTTTAAGGGGGAGGAGCATTATGATTATAAGTATTGACAAAATTAAACGCAGAAGGGATATACGGTCAAAACTTGACTGGTATAGATTTAGAAGCAAACATCCAGAACTAATCATAGAAAAACGTGGTAGAAAAATAACTAACATTATTTTTCCACCTGAAGCAGAGGTGATTTTTTTGTTTTTTTCTAGTTGCATTTCTAACAATCTCTGTTCGTTACATTATATATATAATGGAAAACACATTATATACGAATCCTACGAAGCACGTTATTACTCATTTTATGAATTATTGTATGCTGTTGCATAAAAGTTTTAAGGAAGAGATTTTTTATCTCTTCCTCTTTCTATCCAAAAAGACTTATCTGATTACTTTGACTCATTCCATTCAAACAACCAAATTTCTTCAACAATTCAGTTACAGAATCACCTACTTTGGCACGGATTTTTAAATCATCTATTGACATGAACTTGCCTTCTTTTCTAGCATTTTCTATTCCCAAAGCTGCCACTGTTCCTAGTCCTGGTATACTATTTAAAGGTGGTCTTAAAGCTTTTTGTTCTTTATCAACTTTAAATTTTGTACTATGAGACTCATATAAATCCATTGGTAAAAAGTTATATCCTCTTTCATACATTTCTAGAACCAATTCTAAAACTGGATACATAGCTTTATCTTTTTGTGTTGCATTATTTCCTTGTAAATCTATTTCCTTCATTTTATTTTTTACTTTCTCTTTTCCAAAACACATAATTTCACTATCAAATTCGTCAGATGCTCTAATTGAGAAAAATGCTGCATAATATGCTAATGGCTCATGTACTTTAAACCATGCTATCCTAAAAGCATTTGTTACATAAGCTGCCGCATGCGCTTTTGGGAACATGTATTTTATTTTCTCACATGATTTTATATACCAATCTGGAACATTGTGTTCTTTCATTAAAGCGACATTTTCAGCCCACTTTGCAGGGTCTTTTAATGCCTTTCCTTTACGGACAGTCTCCATAATTTTAAATGCCGGATTTGGAGGTAATCCCTGTTTAATTAAATAAATCATAATATCATCACGACAACAAATTGCTTCTGTTAAAGTAACTGTTCCTTGTTCTATTAAAGTCTGTGCATTTCCTAACCACACATCTGTACCATGTGATAGACCTGAAATTCTTATTAACTCATCAAATGTAGTTGGTCTTGTATCTACTAACATTCCTCTTACAAATTTCGTACCGAATTCTGGAATTCCATAACTTCCTACTTCTGATTTTATTTGTTCTGGAGTTACCCCCAATGCCTTTGTTGAACTAAATATAGACATTGTTTCTTTGTCATCTAACGGTACTTTTGTTGGGTCTATTCCAGTTATATCCTGTAACATACGAATTACTGTCGGATCGTCGTGTCCTAGTATATCTAGTTTCAATAAGTTCTGGTCTATTGAGTGATAATCAAAATGTGTTGTAATTATATCTGAATTTGGGTCATCTGCTGGATGCTGTACTGGACAAAATTCATATATTTCTCTTCCCTTTGGCACAACTATAATTCCTCCTGGATGCTGTCCTGTTGTTCTTTTTATCCCTGTACAACCTGTAGATAGTCTTTTTATTTCTGCATTATTAATTGGTATATTTCTTTCTTCAAAGTAGTTTTTTACATATCCAAATGCGGTTTTATCTGCTACTGTACCAATTGTTCCGGCTTTAAAAGTTGTTCCTTTTCCAAATATAACTTCTGTGTATTTATGTGCTTTTGCTTGATATTCTCCTGAAAAGTTTAAATCTATATCTGGCTCTTTATCTCCATTAAATCCTAAAAATGTTTCAAATGGTATATCCATTCCATCTTTTGCCAATTTATGACCACATTTTGGACAATCTTTATCTGGTAAATCAAATCCATTTTTATATCCATAATCAGTAAAATCTGAATATTTACAATTTGGACATCTATAATGTGGAGGTAATGAATTTACTTCTGTTATTCCTGTCATGTTAGCTACAAATGATGAACCTACTGATCCTCTTGATCCAACTATATATCCGTCTGCATTTGATTTCCATACTAGTTTTTGAGCTATAATGTACATAACAGAGAATCCATTTTTTATAATAGAGTCTAACTCTTTATCTAGTCTTTCCTGAACTATTTGTGGCAATGGATCACCATATAGCTCGTGTGCTTTACTATAAGCAATGTCTTTTATAGTTTGCTCACAACCAGGTATATGTGGTGGACATTTTTCTGGTGATATAGGGCTAATTTGATCACACATATCTGATATTTTATTTGTATTTGTTACAACAACTTCATAAGCTTTTTCTTTTCCTAAATAACTAAATTCTTCCAACATTTCTTCTGTTGTTCTTAAGTATAATGGAGCTTGATTATCTGCATCATCATATTTTTGTCCCGCTTCTAATATTCTTCTATATATCTCATCTTGAGGGTCCATAAAATGAACATCACAAGTTGCTACAACTGGTTTATTTAACTTTTCACCAATAGCTACAATTTTTCTATTTATATCTCTTAATGCCTCTTCATCTGCTACAATTCCATTTCTTATTAAAAATTGATTGTTTCCAATTGGTTGAATTTCCAAATAATCATAATCTTGTGCTATTTCTTCTATTTCTTCATCTGTTTTTCCAAGTTCAATTGCTTGGTACAATTCACCTGCTTCACAAGCACTTCCTAGAATTAGTCCCTCTGAATATTTTTTATACAAACTTTTTAATATCCTTGGTTTTCTATAAAAATAATGCAAATGTGATAAAGATACAAGTTTATACAAATTTCTTAATCCTACATAATTTTTTGCTAAAATAATTGCATGATATGTTTTTAACTTTTTATATGCTTCTTTCTTAGCTTCTTTGCTGCTACTTACATCATCAATATCATCTACTTTTTTTGCTCCTCTTTCTTTTAACATATCTAACATCACATTAAAAACTTTGACAGTTGTATCTACATCATCTAATGCTCTATGAGCAACTTCTACTTTAATTCCAAGATTTTCTGCTATTTTTCCTAATTTATATTTTTTATAATCAGGAAATAAATCTTTAGCTAAACTTAGTGTATCTATATATGTATAGTCAAAATCATATCCTAATATCTTAGCATTTTGCTTTAAAAATCCAACATCAAATCCAGCATTATGTGCAACTAAAACAGAATCTTTTATAAACTCTAAAATTTTAGGAAATACTTTATCAATAGTTTCTGCATCTTTTACCATATCATCTGTAATATTCGTTACTTCTGTTACTCTTTCTGGAATATGTTTTTCTGGATTTACAAAACAACTAAATTCTTCTAAAACTTTTCCATCTTTTACTTTCATAATTCCTACTTCTGTTATTTTCTCTGTCGTTGCAGAAAATCCAGTTGTTTCCAAGTCTAGTACACAATAAGTTGTATCGATATCTTGTCCTTTTGCATTTGATACGATAACATTGTTATCTGGCGCCAAATAAGCTTCAACACCATAAATAACCTTCATATCAGGATTATCATATCCTAATAACTTATGAGCTTCTGGGAATGCTTGTACAACTCCATGGTCTGTAATAGCAATTGATTTCATTCCCCATTTCATAGCTCTTTTTATTAAGTCTGTTGCTGAAGTCATAGCATCCATCTGACTCATCTGTGTATGTAGATGCAGCTCTACTCTTTTTACTTCACTATTATCTTGTCTAGTTTCTTTTTTTACTCCCGTTGACTCTACTATTGTATTTATCATTACTGTTAGCTCATTTGTAAATGTATCCATCTGTGCAGTTCCTGCAATCTTTATCCCTTTTGCATTTTTTATTCTTTTCATAACTTTTTTTGCATTATCTTTATTTAAAAACGCTTTACATGTCATTGTGCTTGTACCATCATATATATCAATACTTAAAATTATTTTGCCTGATTTTGTTTCTTTGTCTTCCATTCCGATAACTCCGCCATCAATTGAAACTTTTCCATCATCTACTCCTAAGTCTTCAATTTTAACTAATGGTTCTGTTATGTTTTGTGAATTTCCTAATATCAATGGTGTATCTTCATCTTCTGCTGGAAGCTCTGGTACTTCAGCATTTGTTTCTATAATTGAATTTGCTATAACAGTAATATCTCCTGCATAAGTATCTAGTCCCGCTTTTCCAATTAATTTTATTGCTTTTGCTTCTTTTATCTTTTCTACAATTTCATTTCCTTCTGAAATATCTTTTGCAAATGATTTACATGTAATCATTCCGCTTCCATCATATAACTCTAATATTATCATTCCTTTTCCAGATCTAGTTTCTCTAGCCTCTGCACTTACAATTCTTCCCTCTAAAGTTACTCTACCATCATTTGCTGTGATATCTTGTATTTTTTTCTTATTTTCTTTTGCTTTTGAAGGTTTTCCCATTATATAATTTTCTTCTGAATGCTTTATTTCTATATCTTCTGGTGGATAGCCTTGAAGTTCTTCTCCTTCTGGTATATATCCTTCTAAATCTTGTGGTGGCATATAATTTGGATCACTATATTCTGAATATTCATCTGCTGATTTTGATAACATTCTTTCTTTATTTTCTTCTTCTATTTGTTCAATTGCTTTCTTTTGTACTTCTGCAATTTCTTCCTTAATTTCTTTTATTTCTTCTTGTGATAATTTTTCCTCTAAATTTACCTTATATTTTTTTCCAAAAATATTTTCTAATACTTTTTCTAATTCCTTATCTGTTTTTTTGCTTTTTAAAAAGTCTGCTCCTTTTATATGCATTTTAACATTTATTTCATTTTCTGTTACTTCTATATCACTTTTTAACAATAACATTGGTTTTGCTAAAGGATATTTATGTGACATATATGCAATAATATTTTTCCATTCTTTTTCAATTGATTTTTTTTCTACCGCTTCATGATAATTTATTTTTATATCTATATCTTGAAATTGAAATCTTTCTCTTAAAAATTTTTCAAATAGCCATATTTCTTTTATTTCTATATATTCATCAAAATATATAATAACTTGTAATGTATTTGTCTTTTTTATGATGTTTAATGCATTTATTGTGGCATATTGTATGTTTGAACTTGTTTTGTAATCACTAAATACTTCTCCTATTTTTTTTGTTTTTGTTTGTATTTTTTCTGACATTTTTTTCACATACCTTTCCTAAGACGCAAACCATTAAATTCATATTTTTTATTATGTTCTATTTGTTCTAAAATCATCAAAATAATATTCGTATCCTGAATCATCCCAGTCATAATTATACTCATAATCGTCCCAGTCATTATCTTTTATCACATCTACAGCCTCATTATAAATAACTGATGAAATACCTATTAAAAATATTGTTACAAATAAAGATATAAATATACCAATTGAACCTGTAACAATTCCTGATATAGCCATTCCTTTTCCTGATGATTTTATTGCTACTATACCAAATACTATTGCTAGTATTGAACAAATAATAGATATCCAATGCACACAACAAAATACTATAGAAACTATTCCTAATACCATCGCTGCAATTGCCAAACCTTTTCTATCCTCTTTTTTTGGTTCTTTTGTATTTTTATTCTCTACAACTTCTGCGACTTTTACTTCGTCTTTTTTCTCACTATTTTCCGTATTATTGAATTTTTCATTTTTTATTTCTTCATTTTCCATAATTAATCACATCTCCTTTTCTATAATCATATACATATATTTTAACATTAATTAGATCATTTTACAAATTTCTTAAAACTGTATATATGATTAATATAACAGTTAATACTATTGTATACCAATATTTTGGATAAATCCATGTTAATACCTTTTTTCCCTTATCTTTATTTCTGTTTATAAGATATACTATATTAAGTATTACTAAATAAATCACTACAAATGTTATTACAAAATTATAATGAAATGCTGACACAATATCTCCTTGTAATAAGCTTTGTATACATCTAGTTCCTCCACAACTAGGACATAATATACCTGTATTTTGAAATATATAACACTGTGATACACCTGTTATATATTTACAATTTATTATAAATGATGTAGCTATAAGTATTATAATTTCTATTAAAATAATTTGGTAATTTTTTATTTTTGTATTAATATTTTCTTTCATTATTCTACCATTATTCATTCCTTGATACAATTAAATTATTAGACAAGTTCCATTATTATAACTTTTTAGATGTTGCATTGTTAATCAAAATTTCTTTAATGGATATAGATAATCTTAAAAAATTCTTAAAATATCATTATAAGTTACAAAAATAGCCAAAGCAATTAATATTGAAAATCCTAACAATTGTAAATTAATTTCTGTTTGCTCTTTTAAAGGCTTCCTACGAATAGCTTCAATAAGCAATATTAAGATTTTTCCTCCGTCTAATGCCGGTATAGGTAATAAGTTTGTTACACCTAGTGATAATGAAATTAAAGCCATTAAATATACAAATTCTTGTAATCCATTTGTTTTTGCTACTGCCTCTGAAATTCCAACAGGTCCCATCATCTGGTCAATTCCAACATTTCCAGTTACTAATTCTTTTAAATTATCTATTATTGAAAAGCTAAACTCTTTTGTTTCTATTCCTGCATATATAATTCTATTTAGAAAACTATATTCTGCTTGCTTTAAATTAACTCCTAAATAATATGATGAAATATAATCTGGTGTTAGTTCTATGTCTAATTTTTCATTTCCTCTTTGCACAGTAATTAGTATTGTACCTATACCTTGTTGCTGTATTAATTCTATCGCTTTTGTTCTATCTCCATTTATTTCTTGATTATTAATTTTCAATATAACATCATTTGTTTTTATTCCTTGTTTTTCTGCACTACTTTCTTTATCTAGTGCTACTACCTGGCATTTCTCATCCAAATACATTCCTGTTGATTTTGTTTTAATCTCTGTAGGTTTGATATTATATGACAATTCTTCCTGATTTCGTTGTATTTTTATATTTATTTTTTCTCCATTTGATTTTTCCAATAATTCATCTAAGTCGTATTTGTTATTAACCTTTTGATTATCTATTTCTATTATTCTATCTCCACTTTTCAATCCTATTTCTTGTGCTGCATATCCGTCTATTACATTATCAATCTCATTTGTTATATAAGTGCCTGTTGAGGCCATTAATATAAAATACACTATTAATCCAAAAATAATATTAACAATTGCTCCTGCTGCAACAATTGCAATTCTTTTAGGTATGCTAGCATTATTAAAAGCTCTACTATCTTCTGACCTTTCTTCTTCTCCTTCCATACTAACAAAACCACCCAATGGTAACAATCTTAAAGCATATTTAGTTTCTTTTCCTTGTTTGCTCCATATCTTAGGGCCGAATCCTATTGCAAATTGATTTACTTTGATTTTACACAATTTTGCAACTAAGAAATGCCCTAATTCATGAATTAATATTAAAAATCCTAATAAAAATATTATTTTTATTGCAGAGATTATAATTGTACTCAAAAAGTTTTCCTCCTATAATAAAGTAAACAATGTATATGCAAATGGTGCTAAAAAAATCAAACTATCTATTCTATCTAACATTCCACCATGTCCTGGTATTAAGTTACTAAAGTCTTTTATATCAACATATCTTTTTATACTAGATGCTGCAAAATCTCCAATTTGCCCTAATAAGCTTAATATAATTGCCATTCCTGTTACAAATAGATATGAATAGTCCATTCCCCAATATGTATTTGCAATATATGTATAAATTAGCATTGTAACTAACGCTCCTATTGTTCCTCCTATACATCCTTCTATTGATTTCTTAGGGCTTATTTTGCTAAATTTGTGCTTTCCAAAATTTTTTCCTATAAAATATGCAAATATATCAGTTCCCCAAGCAGCCAATATTGCATACCAGATCAATATTTTTCCGTTTGGCATTCCGTCTATAAAAGCAACAAACATAATAAAAAATACTACATAAAATACTCCGATAAATGTATATGCTATATCTTTAAAATTTGTTTTCATTTCTGTTGCTATAACTTGTGCAAATAATATAATTAATATTGTTGGTATCCCTAATGTCACAACTACATTTAAATATTCTATTGGAACAAGATGTATAACAGATATACTTAAACAACTTAAGTATCCTACCCACCTTACAGGATTGCATACTTTTGAAACAGCATTAAAATACTCTGACATCGCTAGTATTGCTATTATTGATAGTGCCACATCTACTACATATTTATTCCCAATTAGTAAAATTATTAATACTAATGGAAACCCTAATAACCCTGAAGTTATTCTTTTTATATCCATATCTATTTTCCTTTCATTTGTTTTAAATATTTTGCCTTATTTTTCTTTTTATATTTTTTGAAGTAATTTAATTTGCACCAAATTTTCTGGTCCTCTTTTGATATTCTATTATTGCTTTATCTAAATCTTCTTCTTCAAAATCTGGCCAATATTTGTCTATAAATAAAAATTCAGAATATACCAACTGCCATGGCAAGAAATTACTTAATCTAATCTCTCCACTTGTTCTAATTAATAAATCTGGGTCTGGTTGTCCTTTTGTATATAAATTATTAGAAACTAATTCTTCTGTGATATCATCAACTTGTATTTCGCCATTTTTTACTTGTGTCGCTATATTTTTTATCGCTTTTATTAATTCGTCTCTCCCACCATAATTCAATGCAATATTAAATACAACTCCAGTATTGTTTTTTGTTCTTTCCATGCAATTTTTTATACTTTTTTGCATTCCTTCTGAAAGAACAGAAACATCACCTAATATTTTTACTTTGATGTTTTCACTATCTGCTCTTTTAGAATAGTCATCTAAATAACTTTGCAATAACATCATTAAAGCTTTTACTTCTTCTTCTGCCCTTTTCCAGTTTTCAGTAGAAAAAGCATAAACTGTTATATGCTCTAAGCCTATTTTATTCGCATATCTTACTATTTTTTCTAATGTTTTAGCTCCTTCTTTATGACCAAAACTGGCTGGTTTTCCTTTAGCTTTAGCCCACCTTCTATTTCCATCCATTATAATTGCAATGTGTTTTGGCATATCTTCCTTATTAAATTCCATAAAATATCTACCTTTCATCAATTTTATAATTAAACATTTTCAATATTATATTTTCCACATTTTTATATAAAAGATAATTTAAAAGTGTATTGCACTATTTTATATCTACTTATTTCTATCTTTTATATACAAAGCAAGTTCTCTTAAAAAATCTGCTTTCTCTCCAAACTTATCTAATTCTTTTAAAGCCTCTCCGTGTTATTTCTTGCAAAATTTCTTTTGCTCTTTGTAATCCATATTTTGATACATAAGTGCATTTTCCTATTTCTTTATCATTTCCTACTGGCTTTCCTAAAATTTCTTCATTTCCCTCTTCGCTTAAAATATCATCTTTTATTTGAAAAGCAAGCCCTATTTTTTCTGCATAAGTAGACAATCTTTCCAATTCTAAATCATTGGCACTTGCTAAAATAGCACCCATTCTTACACATAATTTTAGCAAAGCACCTGTCTTATTTTGATGTATATATTCTAAATATTTTTCAGATATCTCTTTTCCTTCGTATTCTGTATCTACATATTCCCCTGCAATCATTCTATCAATTGCGATTGAAAATTCGTTAAATATTTTTAGTTTATTTTCTATATCTTTTATAATTGTTTCATTTTTATTTCCATTTAAAAAAGAAATTTTTTCATAAGTTTCTTTTATATCTTTACTAATTATTATATAAGCTTGATTTAATAAGCTATCTCCTGCAAGTATTGCAGTTGCTTCATTAAATTGTTTATGATTAGTTGGTTTTCCATGCCTAAAATCATCATTATCAATTCCAGGTAAATCATCATGTATTAAAGAAAAATTATGTACCATTTCTATTGCCACAGCGAACGGCATACATTTTTCAATGTCATTCTTAAATAGTTGATATGTTGCCAATACTAATATTGGTCTTAATCTCTTTCCTCCAGCCATTAAGCTATATTCCATTGCATTATTCAATATTTTTTCTGGGCATTCTTCATTTTTTACATATTTCTCTAATTCTGCATTTATATTATTTTGGTATTCTTTTAATTTTTCTTTAAAACTCATATTTTGTTCCCTTTCTTGTGCCAACTGGGACGTGTTTTTTTGGCACAAAAATATTTATTGATAATTTTTAATTAAATTATCTGCATTTTTTACTTGATTGTTTTTTTAATTTATTATACTGACATTACTTCTTTTTCTTTGTTTGCTAATATCTTATCAATTTCTTCTATGTTTTTGTCAGTTAATTTTTGTATTTCGTTTTCAGCTTGTTTTAATTCATCTTCTGTTATTTCTCCTTCTTTTTGTTTTGCTTTTGCTTCATCTATTCCGTCTCTTCTTGCTGCTCTTATTCCAACTTTTGCATCTTCAGCCATTTTCTTTACATCTTTTACTATTTCTTTTCTTCTCTCTTCATTTAATTCGGGAAATGCTAGTCTTATTACTTTTCCGTCATTATTTGGATTAATTCCTATATCAGATGCAAGGATTGCTTTTTCTATTTCTTTTAGAATACTCATATCCCATGGCTGAATTACTATCAATCTAGCTTCTGGAACTGATATTCCTGCTACTTGATTAATTGGTGTTGGTGTTCCATAATAATCAATTTTTATTTTGTTTAAAATTGCAGGGTTTGCTCTTCCTGCTCTAATTTCTGCTAATCTTTTTGTAAAATTATTAATTGTTTTTTCCATTTTTTCTTTCATATTTGTAAAATCCATATTTTTTCTCTCCTATCCTTTTTATTTTATAAACTGCTTACATTTTTTGTAGACAATTCATACACTAAGTATTTTTTTAAGTTAATAACATAATTAAATATATTACAAATAGTAATGCTATAAACAATATATTTAGTACAAAAGTATTTGTAGTTTTAGCACTTCCGTCTACTATCTCAGTATCTATAAATCCGTCTCTTGCATTTGATTGTATATGTAATGCAATTGAATTTATATAATCTTTTTCTTGCAAAATGAAATCTACTATTTTATTTTGACTTAATAATTTATTGCTCAATAAATATTCTTCATATTCTTCTATTTTGGATTTAAGTTTCCTACCTTTATTGGTAAAAGCTCTTCCTTTTGTACAAACATATAGTGTAACAAAGGCTTCTATTAAGAAAATAGCAACTTGGATTCCATTTAATTCTTTAAAAATTATAAGAATGGCAATACATATTATCATATATATTCTTTTCATAAGTTTAAGAATTTTGTCCCCATTTGCATCTATAATTTCTTCTTTTACTAGTTCGTCTTCTATTTCATTTCTTATGCTAAAACTTTTTATATTAATGTTTTCTTCTTTTTCAAAAGTACTTTTTAATTTTTCTTCTAACTCGCTTTTGGTTATTTGATCTGAATTTTCAAACAAAATTCTATATGTAGTTAACTCATAGTTTTTTAGTTTTGAAATACTTTTCCCACCTAATTTTTTTATTGTATAGTCAAGTTGTTCTCCTTCTTTCATTTGATAGTCAATAAGGATATATCCTTTTCGATTTAGTTCTAATATCTCTGCAAAAATCCAGTCTACTGAATTTCCCCATTTATTTTCTATATATCCTATTAGTGCTCCATCTATTTCTTCCATTTCTTTATATTCTTGATTCAGCGTTCTTGGTGTATAAATATATTTCTGATATAACAATACAATGAATATTAAGTTAATGATTATTACAATTATCATTGGCTACACCTCTTTAATTAACAATTGTTCCTATTTTTTCGCCTTTTACAGCTTTTACAATATTTTCTGGATCTGATATTCCAAATACTAACAATGGCATTTTATTATCTCTGCACATTGCTGTTGCTGTTGAATCCATTACTTTTAAATCTTTCTCTAATACTTCTATATAAGAAATCTGATCATATTTCTTTGCAGTTGGATCTAATTTTGGATCTGCTGAATATACTCCGTCTATATTTTTTCCTAATAAGATTATATCTGCATTTATTTCTGTTGCTCTTAATACTGCTGCTGTATCAGTTGTAAAATAAGGGTGTCCTGTACCACATGCAAATATTACTACTCTTCCTCGATTTAAATGTTTTTCTGCTTTTCTTAAAATAAAAGGTTCTGCTATTTCTCTCATTTCTATTGCTGTTTGTACTCTTGAGCAAACCCCTCTTGCTTCTAACGCATCTTGCAAAGCTAATCCGTTCATTGCAGTTGCAATAATTCCCATATAGTCTGCTGTTGTTCTCTCCATTTGATGTCCATTTCTTCCTCTCCAGAAGTTTCCTCCCCCTACTACTATTGCTACTTGTACTCCCATTTCGGTAATCTTCTTTATTTCATCACATATTTTTCCTACTGTTTCTACATTAACTCCTGTCTTTTGATCTCCTGCTAGAACTTCTCCACTTAATTTTAATAACACTCTTTTATATTTGACTTCCTCTGCCAAGTCTTCCACTCTCCTTAACTTTTAATTTATCATTGCTATTTTATCATAGATATAAAAAAAATGGTAGGTTTTCACTGCCATTTTTTTATTTTTTTGTAACTTTTCAGAGGTCAAAGGGGTTATAACTTTTTGAGTTAGCTCCGAATGTGCCGTGGAATAGATGTATAAATTCTTAGTTTAAAATAACTGAGGAAGCGTGATTAACGAGAGGCTCGGTTATTTTAAACTTAGAATTTATAGTCTATGGAGCAAGCCGAGGAGATAACGAAAAAAGTTATAACCCCTTTGACCTCTGAAAAGTTACATTTTTTGGTATTTATACTAATATTTCCTTTGCCAACTGTTTTAATTTATCAACATCACCTTGTTTCATTGTTGATTTTATAGTAATCATTGGTTCTACAATGCTAATATCTTTCATACTTTCTAAAATACTTTTCATTCCTTTTCCTGCAGATGGTGCCCACGAACCATTTTCAATTATTCCTATCCTACGGTTTTGATAATTTCTTCCCTTCAAGTGATTTAAAAACTCTTCCATTGGTGGGAATATCCCTGCATTATAACTTGATGAAGCAACTATCATCTTATCATATCTAAACGCATCTTCCACTGCCTCTGCCATATCATCTCTAACTAAATCTGTCAAAACCACTTTTTCTCCATTTTCCTTTAAAATATTCGCTATAGTTTCAGCTACTTTTGCAGTATTTCCATATATTGAAGAATATGCAACTAGAGTTCCATTATCTTCTGGTTTATAGCTACTCCATATATCATACTTCCCTATATAATAACCTAAATTCTCTTTTAATATTGGGCCATGTAATGGACAAATCATTCTTATATCTAATGTTTCTGCTTTTTTTAGTAAATCTTGCACTTGTTTGCCATATTTGCCAACAATTCCGAAATAATATCTACGAGCTTCGCATGTCCAATCTTCATCTGCATCTAAAGTTCCAAATTTTCCAAATCCATCTGCTGAAAATAATATTTTTTCAGATTGCTCGAATGTTACCATTACTTCTGGCCAATGTACCATTGGTGCCATAAAAAATTGTAATGTATGTTTACCTAAATTAATTGTATCTCCCTCTTTAACAATTATTTTTTTGTCTGATATATCTACATCAAAAAAATTAGATAATATATTAAAAGTTATGCTATTTCCTATTAGTTTCATATTTGGATATTTTTTTATTAATGTATCTATGTTATATGCATGATCTGGCTCTAAATGTGATATCACCAAATAGTCTGCTTCTTCATTTTCTAACACATCTTCCACATTCTTTAACCATTCACCTGTTACTCTTTGATCTATTGTGTCTAATATTACATTTTTATTATCTTTTATTATATACGAATTATAACTCATTCCGTTAGGAACATGATATTGACCTTCGAATAATCTTATATCTTTATCATCTGCTCCCACATAAAATATATTGTCTACTATTTCTCTTTCTTTCATTTTTCGTTCATCCCTTTCTTGCTTTTTAAGTATAGTACTATTACCATAATTCAATTTTATTTGTACTTTGTTGTAATTTCAAAAAAACCAGATTTTTAAAATTCATATCTGGTCTTTCATCATTTGGAAAATCTAAAATGTTTTTACGATTTTTCCTATTATATTTATTTTAATTGGTTCATTACTTCTTCTGCAAAGTTTTCTTCTTTTTTCTCTATTCCTTCACCTTTTTCAAATCTAGCAAATTCAACTACTTCACTATCTGTTTCTTTTAGTAATTGAGATACTTTTTTGTTTGGATCTTTAACATATACTTGGTCTACTAAACAAATTTCACTAAAGAATTTTCCAATTCTTCCTTCTACTATTTTTTCTGCAATAACTTCTGGTTTTCCTTCATTCATTGTTTGTGCTTTTAAGATTTCTTTTTCCTTAGCAATTCTTTCAGCTGGAACCGATTGCTCGTTTAAATATTCTGGTCTAGCTGCTGCTATTTGCATACATATATCTTTTGCAACTTCTTTGCTTCCTTTTGACATATTTACTAATACAGCTATTTTACCTTCTCCATGAATATATTTTTCTACTAAGCCTTGTGATTCAAATCTAGCAAATCTTCTAATGCTCATATTTTCACCGATTGTAGCTATTTTATCTATTAATACTTCATTTACAGTTTTTCCTGGTACATCTATTGATTCTTGAGCTAATAACTCTTCTACATCTTTTGGATTTTTTTCTACTACTTGCTTTGCAACACTCATTACAAAATTTTTGAATTCTTCATTTTTTGCAACGAAATCTGTTTCAGAATTTACTTCTACTACTGCTCCTATTTTTCCATCTTCTGAAATATATGCATCTACTAATCCTTCTGCTGCTACTCTTCCTGATTTTTTAGCAGCTTTTGCAATTCCTCTTTCTCTTAAAAGTTCGATTGCTTTTTCCATGTCACCATCAGTTTCTGTTAATACTTTTTTGCAGTCCATCATTCCTGCACCTGTCTTCTCTCTTAATTCTTTTACTAAGCTAGCTGTAACCATTTTCTATTTCCTCCCTTTTATATAAATTAAAAGAGTAGAGCAGAAAAGCTCTACTCTTCTTTTAATTATAAACATTTTATTCTTCTTCTTTATTTTCTTCTTGTTCTACAACTTCTTCAATACTAGTAGCTTCTTCGCTTTCTATTGGTTGTTCTTCTTCTGCTTGTGCTTCAAAGCTTTCTCCTTGTTTTCCTTCAATAACAGCATTTGCTATTACATCTGCTATTAATTTTACAGCTCTTATTGCATCGTCATTTCCTGGTATTGGATAGTCTAATTCTTCTGGATTACAGTTTGTATCTACTAATCCTACTACTGGAATTCCTAATTTTCTTGCTTCTAGTATTGCTATTCTTTCTTTTTTAGGGTCTACTAAGAATATAACTCCTGGCAGTTTGTCCATTTCTTTGATTCCACCTAAGTTTCTTTCTAGTTTTTCCATTTCTTTCTTTAATAATATTACTTCTTTTTTAGGTAATACATCAAATGTACCATCTTCTGCCATAGTTTCTAGGTCTTTTAGTCTTTGTACTCTTGCACGGATTGTTTCGAAGTTTGTTAACATTCCTCCTAACCATCTTTGGTCTACATAGAACATTCCACATTTTATTGCAGCTTCTTTCATACATTCTTGTGCTTGTTTTTTAGTTCCTACAAATAGAACTGTTTTTCCTTCTTCTGCTTGTTCTTTAACGAAACTATATGCTTCGTCTAATTTTTTTGATGTTTTTTGTAAATCGATGATGTGAATTCCATTTCTAGCTTGGAATATGTATTCAGCCAT
>CALXJX010000022.1 GCA_944388735.1 uncultured Clostridia bacterium | reverse complement strand
TATATATTTCCATATTCGTCAACTTTGTTGTTCATCCTTGATAAATTTAATCTATCTAGTATAAAGATATATGCTAACTGAGATAAAGGGCACAAAATCGATTTATATGGCTCTGTGTATAAAATTTTTCTTGGTACTTGACAGAACTTAAAATTAAGTTTTTGATTTATATTTATATACTTCAATATTCACCTCATTTCTTTTTGAAATTATGCACTCACAATTTCAATAAAAAAAGACTACTAACCTAAATTAGTAATCCATTCCAAAATCCTAAAATAACTTGTTTTCATTTTCTATCATAAAAGTAATTGTTACCAAGCACAATTCATAGTAAGTGCTACTTTATCTTCTTTTGTTTCTACATTGTATATAGGCAATAATTTTGTGTTTTCTGCAGATGTTTGAATGGTATCTTCATTTGTATTAAGTGTACTTGCAACACAGAATAATAGAATTACCGTTACTATTGATATTGTATATGCATATATTTTTTGTTTGTTAAATACAAAGAACATAAAAATAACCTCCTAATAAAGCTATTTAATTTTATGCTTTAATATGGAGATTATGAATTTTCTTTATAGTTTATTTTCTTCTATGTCAAGTTTTTCTAAATTTATCTGTTCTATATCTATTAATTCATTTGCTCTAAAAGTCATTTTTAATAAACAAGGTGATGTTATATCTAAAACTGTATTATTGTATACTAATTTAACATCTTCATTCACTTCACACCAATTTAATAAAAAAAATTTTATTGAGCCACCATGGCTTACAACCACAATCTTTTTTCCTTCATATTCTTTCAATATTCTATTAAAAAATTTAGTCATTCTCTCCCTTGTATCTTCTGCACTTTCTCCATTAGTTGTTTTAAATTCTCTATATAATAATTGTTCTTGTGAAGGATCCCTTGTTTTTTTGTCCTTCATAAATTCTCCTAGCTCTTTTAGATTTCCTAGTCTTCTTTCACTTAAATTACTGTCTAAATTAATTGGTAAATTATTGTTATTTGCAATATATTTCGCAGTAGCTTTTGCTCTTGTATAATTACTTGACCAAATAATGTCAATATTATTTAACTCTGTATTTTCACTTAGTCTCTTAGATTGTTCTTCTCCATGTACAGATAATATTTCTTTTTCATTAATCATTTGAGGATCTTCATTTGTATTTCTAATTCCATTCTCGTCAGCAGTTTCAGCATGTCTAATTAAATAAATTATAGTTTCTTCCATTTTCAATAACTCCTGTTTTTATTTTTTATATTATATCAACAAAAAATAGCTTTTTACATTAGTTATAACGACTTCCTATTCATTATCTTTAATATTGTAAACATATCCTACTTCTTTATATTTTTTTCCTTCTATTTCAAAATACTTTTCTTTAGATAACAAATTTCCACCCATTTTTTCATAAAACTTTCTTGCATTTTGATTTTTCTCCAAACACCATATTACCATTTTATCTTTATTTTTATTTTTTAAATCAGCCTTTACATATTCTAATAGTTTCTTTCCTATTCCATTTCCTAACTTATCGCAATCTACATATATTGCTATAATCTCTGAATCTATATCAGTTTTTTCATAAACTACATTATCATCATATCTACAATATCCTAATATAGTACCATTTTCTTCTGCTACAATTACATTTCCTATATTGTAATGTTCTCTCCATTTTTTTATTTTTTCTTTTCTATTAAGATTATCCAAAATTTCATCATCTATTATTCCTTTATATACTCTTTTCCAGTCTTTAATGTTTATATCAACAATTTGTTCAATATCTTCATATTTCACTTTTCTAATTATTAAGTTATCACAAGTACATCTAAGGCTATTACTTCCTACACCATTTTTCAAATAAACTTTAATTTGTGTTATTATATGAGGAATATTATAATTTCCTGCGAATTTTTTAATGTTCAATAATTCATTGTTTATGGTTACCCATTCCAATTTATTCTTTTCTTCTACCAAAATCACATCGTGTTTCAATATTCCATAATAAACTTGCAAATTATTTTCATATTTAAAATAATTTAAATCCATAAAATGATCTAACTCTATGTCTTTTTTACTTATTCCAGTTTCTTCAAATAATTCTCTATATGCTGCTTCGTCATTTGTTTCACCTTCTTCTACTTTTCCTCCAACAAAATTGTACATTCCTTTATATGGTTCTTTTGCTCTAATACAAAATAACACTTTATCTAATTTTTTATTAAATACGACTATTAGATTTAATTTCCTCATTTTATCACCTATTATTACCAAAATAATTACTTTATAAATTTACACTAATTATATAATTTAAAAATCACTATTGCAATACTATTTTTACTTATTTTCAGTAAATCTGTAACAATTCAGAGGTAAATCCACTACATCCTTTTTACTAGATTTTATTTTTAATTACCAAATTAATTATTAAAATATTCTGTGATACCACTATAAATTCCCCAAGCTAATTTATCTTGATATTCATCAGTTAGTAATAATTGTTCCTCTTCTGGATTAGATAAAAATCCACATTCTACAATTGACAATGGAATTTCAACATGTTTTACAATATATATGTTGTCAATTTTCATAGCAACTCTATTATTCTCTTTTTGTATCGCTTCATTTAAATTTTGTTGCAATAATTTTGCTAATTTTTTACTAGCCTCATTACCACTTTTATAAAAACATTGCCACCCCCAATATTGTTGCTGTGGTATTTTATTTAAATGAATAGAAACAAATATATCTGCTGAACTTTCATTTCCAATTTTTACTCTATTATGAATATCTGAAATCTTTTTTTCTTTTAATGTTTGACTGTCTAAGTCATAAATTGCATTTTCGTCAGAACGTGTTAATATAACTGTCGCTCCACCTTGTTCTAACAAATTTTGTACTTTTAATACTATTTTTAAATTTGTTTCCGCTTCTGTAGTTCCTGTACTGCTTTCTGCTCCTTCATCTGGTACTCCGATGCCCTGCATCTAGCACCACGACTTTACCTGATACTGGTGTTGAAGACACTTGTACTGTTGAACCTATTGGTGTATTATTTCCACTTTCATTACTATCACCAATCTTAAAAGAAAACGCAAAAATTCCTATTAATATACTTGCTAATATTATTCCCATTCTTTTTTTATTCAATATAATCATATAAAAACTCCTCACATAAATATTTATTATATTTATATTAGGAGTTTTTTTTATTATTACTTTTTTCACCTCAAGCTTTTAATTTTCAACATCTATAATTATTCAGTTTCGAACTAATAAGTTCTTTATTCTCATATAAATCTCGACACAATTTAGTTCTAAAAAAAGCAAAATCTAAAAGATCCTTTTGAGAACAATCTTCGATATATTCTTTATATCCATAAGTACTACTAGCTAATTGCATTAAATATAAATAAGGTGCATATTTTAAGTCATAACCATTTAACTTGATATATTTTTCAAACTCCTTAAAATAATCTACTAATGTATCTACATTTATATTTCCGTGTTCTGAGTCTTTATCAATATAACTATACGACCTTATTACCTCCCAAACAATTGGTAATTTTTTAGCCTTTTCAAAATCAATTATTGTAGGATCTTTTTTATCATTATAAATTAACTGTTGTGAACAAAAATCTCCGTGACTATTTAACATTGTCAATTTTTTAAGGTTTTCAAAATCAAAATTATCGTTAATCTCTTCTAAAATTTTAATTCTATAACTAAGCTCGTCTTTTATCTGCTCTTTATAACTATTATTTTGTTTAATTGCTTTTATAAGCTGTTTCATTTGTTCTATTCCAGATTCAACTCTAGTTTTAGAAAAGTATTTTTCTAGGATATTTTCATCACTTAAGTCCTGATAATCTAAAAGTTCTTTTACTAACTTTCCTAAAATACTAGCACATTCTATTACTCTGTTATAATCACCAGAATTATTTTCTATAGTATACCCTTCCACAAATTCTTGCACTATAATTATTCTTCCCTCATTTTGAGTATAATACTTTCCATTAACTGTTTTTACATATTTCGGAACATTTATATTTCTTTCACGTAAAAAGTTGATAATTCCTATTTCTTTCATAATAGTTTGTTTATTTCTTTGGCTTATAAACTCTTTTAATATATATTTCTTGTTTTCGGTTTCAATTTCAAATAAATTCGAAGTTCCTCTATTTATAGTGCTTAGACCAAATAATTTTACATCATATTCCTTTTCTAGTATATTTTTAATCTTATCTAAATTTAAATTTGATTTCTGAACCCCCATCTTTAGTGTCTCCTATCAACAGCATAACTACTTCCCATTACAGACTTAGCTGCATGTTTTACTTGAGCTCCAACTTCACCTATTTCCAATATATTACCAAAACGTCCCACATCTACAACAACAACACCTATTGATAATGAAGTTAATGGAAATTGTTCTATTATACCTTTTCTATTTGCAACCTCTATATATCCTTTTTCTAGATCTTCATCAGTAAAAAATCTTGTTACATTTGCATCAAATTCAGCTAAAATATTCTGGCATAGTCTCTCGCAATTAGTAGAAGGTACAATTGCCACAAAGTCATCCCCTCCTATATGACCAACAAAAGCCCCTTCTTCTAAATTTTGATGTAATGCGTTAACTATAGTTTCAGCTGTAAATTCAATTATTTGATCACCTTTTAGAAATCCGTATACATCATTATATGCTTTAAAATTGTCTAAATCCAAATATAAGACTGAAAATGCCTCTTTATTAGAAAGTCTCTTTTTAAGCTCTGCATGAATTTGTACATTACCAGGAAGTCCTGTTAATGGACTTATTCTTCTATTTATTGCTAATAATCTATTAAGGTTTTTTACTGTATAATATAAGTATTCTTCATCTACAGGTTTTTTTATATAATATTCAATAGATTCTTTTAATATTTTCATTCTATGCTCTTTATTTGAATTTGAAGATACTACAATTACTGGTGTTATTGTATTGTCTTCGTCTCTTCTTATTTGTCTACAAAGTCCTACAACATCTCTATCTATAGCATCTTCATTAATTATTATTAGTGAAGGAATATTTTTTAAGGCAATGTCTATTTGCTCTGATTTTACACTTATAAATTTATATTCTTTATCATTTTTAAATAATTCTCTAAATATTACAATTGACGAGTCATCATCATCTATTATATAAATTTCCTGCACCATATTACTTTCCATCCCTTTCAATCTTTAAATTCACTATTTTCAAATAAAATACACTCTTTCTATTTTTTGTAATATTTTAGCTTTAAAATTTCTAAACTACATATCTTTTTTCTTATTTTTCCCTTGCTTTTTCTTTATTTCTATTTTTTTATTTAATACTTCTGCTATCTCTTTTGTATTAATAGCCGGAAATGCTTTCTTTAACCTAAAAACATGTCTATATAGTTTTCTCAAGGTCCTATCTCTTTTCAATTTCATCTTATCTATTATAGCTTGTACATTTTCAGGGGTTTTCATCTTATCCATATTTTTAAATTCTGCAATTTTTTGTTTAATCTGTTCATTTAAATCCTCTACTTTTTGTAGTGTAGATTTAATATTAATTAATTTTACTATACTAATTATTGTGTCTGCTAAAAACAATATTGTACATATATAAACAGCTATCACTAAATTGACACTACCCACAAATTCTAGTAAATTAGAAACAAATGGATGTATACACTTTATGAAAACAACACCTAAAACACCCCAACACAAAGAATTTGTAAGGCATATTCTTCCCTGAAAATTAAATTTTTGATTAGAATAATCCCAATATTTTGTTTTAAATGTTTTTTCTAAAAACACTCCTACAATATATTCCCAAAAAGTTAAGAATATAATTGAAGTAATAAATAATAAAATCCATGAGCTCTCAAAGTATTTTAAAAAAACTAGCATAATAATGGCACCACAGCCATAAATCGGACAAAAAGGTCCGTATAAAAAGCCTGTATTTATCAGTTTTTTTTCGCAAACTGATCTTACTATACTTTCTAAAATCCATCCCAAAAATGAATAAATAATGAAGTATGTCCATAAATCAAATATATTTATATTCATTCGCTTTCTTTACTCTCCTTTAGGCAACTACCATGTAGCTTTAGCTTTTTTTACGTCTGATTCAATTCCATCAGCATTGTAAGCTGTTGCTTCTATATAGTTCTCTCCTGGTTCTAGCTTGAATCTATATGTCAATTCTTTTTCTCCATTTTGTGCCCTTAGTCTATATCTCTTATTTTGAACTGATGAATTTGTAATTGTAAATTCGATTCTATCTAAGGCAATTTCATCTGTTCCTGTAATGATGAACTCTCCTGTGGCATTATCTTTAGCAACTGTTATTGTTGGTTTTAATACTCCTTTAATTTTTTGTTCTTTCATTATAGATTCATTATTTTCATCTACTAATACAATTGTTATTGTATTTTCTCCCATTGGAATGTCTATTTCTTGATCTACTGTATTAGAATTTATATCAATTCTTGTTTCATTGTCTTCATTCCACCTATATGTCATATATGAAATTACTGTTTCACTTTCAGCTGTTACCTTTAATTTGTTTCCTGTTAGGTTTAATTGAATAATATCTGGTGTTTCAAATTCTTTTGGATATACTATTTCTTGTCCATTTATATCAATTGCTTTAACTGTTAAAGTATTAGTACCTCCAGGTATTGTTATTTCTTGCTCTATATATTTTCTTCCGTTTCCTTTTATTATATTTGGCTCTTCATCATTCCAATAATATTCCACTGTCTCTATTGCTTTATCATGCATTACTTTTAATAATAGTTTATTGTCTGATTTAAATTCTTCCTCAATAGTTGGCTTTGTTGGTGATTCTACTTGTTGCACACTAGCTCTGTACATTGAATATGATGATGAACCTATCATAAATATTCCGTATACAATCAATGCTATTGCAAAGAATTTTAATATTGTTTCTATATCAGCAGGACCTTTTTTTCCGTTTTTGTTTGTAGGTTGACTAGTGGATAATATTTGATTCATTATATATCACTTTCCTTTTCCAATTACTTACGAATGATTATATCATACCATTTTTTAATTGTAAATATTATGAAAAAATAAAAACTGATAACATATCTAATTTATAAAATATGTCATCAGTTTTCTTTGAATTCATTGGAGCTTAGTGGCTGTTCTACAATAGGAACGTACTAAATTCCTATTGTAGAACTTTAAAGAACGTCCCTAAAGTTCACTTATATTATAATACAAACTTCTTAATTAAGAATACCCCTCCACCTATTGTAATCAATATCATAAATCCTAATGTATAATATATTCTTACTTGACCTGTTGATACTGATAAAATAACTGGTGCATCATCGATATCATCTTCACCTGGTTTTTGGTTATCTGGTGTTGAATCTCTATCTGGTACATCCTTGTCATTATCATCTTCTGAAATTTCTGCTGTATTTGTTTTTAGTCCCATATTATCCTGTCCATTTATCCATGTCAACAACACTGAAACTTCTGCTGATTCTCCTGGTTGTAATAATGTATTTTCTAATAATCTTGTTGATATAACATTATTTTCTTCATCTGTCCAACCTGGATTATCTTCTGCTACAAATTTTAATCCTTCTGGTACATAGTCTGTAATTTCTTTAGCGTATCCTGCTATATCTCCTTCGTTTGTTACTCTAATAGAGAATCTGAATTTTACTGTTACCTTATTTAAGTCATTTCTGTGTATTTCTACTTTTACTGGTGGCTCTGTTTCCATATCTGCTGTATGTCCTGTTTGTGTTACTGTTTCTTTTCCATCTTTTATTACTATTGCTTCTGTTACCCATTTTCTTAATGATAAGTCAAAATATGTTAGTTTTACATATTCTTTATCTTGATCATCTTCTCCTTCATTCCATTCTCCTGGTGTTGAATCTTCATCATCTACTGGATTTCCTTCCTCATCACTATCATCTGAGATTTGTGCTGAGTTTACTAATACTTTATCTGATCCATTTGGCTCTACTACTCTGAATGCTACTTTTACTTCTTTATGATCTGGGTTTGTATCACTTATTTCTTCGTCTGGATTAAATGCTTCTAGTAAATTTTCTCCTTCTGTTTCTTCCTGCTCTTTTGATAAATAGTCTGTTACTATTATATCTGCTTCTTCTACTTCCTCTGTTCTTATGTATGTTTTTCCTCCTCTTGTTATTGTTTCTGCATCTTCTCCTATTTCTTCTCCTTCTGCTACTTCTCTATACATTACCCATCTATATTCTGTATTTATTTCATTTTCTGGTATAAATTCTAATCCGTCTGGTATATCATCCATTATTTCTTTTGCATATCCATTCATTGATCCTTCGTTATATACTCTTATAGTATATGTTACTATATCTCCTGTTACTACCTCTAATGGGTCTTTTGGATGTGTGTATGTTATTTTTTCATTTTCTCTATCATAACTTACTTCTGGTACTCTTGTTGTTACTTCTGTTCCACTTATATCTGTTATGAATTTTCTTAATGCTAAGTCAAATTCTTGTAAGATTACATTGTCATAATCTTCATCGTCTTCATATTTTACCCATTCTTCTGGTTTTGAATCTCTATCATCTACTGGATTTCCGTCTTCATCAGCATCCTCTGTTATTGCAGCTTCATTTCTGATTATTTCTTGTGTTGTATCATCAGCTACTACTTTTAAGATAACAGATACTTCTCTATAATCTGGATTTCTATTTCCTTCTGTATCGCTGTATGGACTTGATGAATCAAATGCTTTGATTAAGTTTGCTCCGTCTGTTGTTAATTCTTCTCCTTTTCCTCTTGCTAAATAATCTGTTTTTATGTATGTTTTTCCGTCTTCTCCTACAAATGAACTCCAGTTCATATCTAAGTTAAATTCTATTGCTTCTTTTTCTTCTTCACTTAATGTACTTTCATCCATATCTAATGTTTTAGCTAAAAATTCTAAACCTTCTGGTATATCATCTGTAATTTCTTGTGCATATCCGTCAATTTGTCCCTCATTGTATACTCTAATTGTATATTTTACTAAATCACCTTTTTTTACTGATACTGGTGTTTTATTTAAAGTATAGTCTGCTGTTGTTGATGTTCCATTTGCTAAATTTGTTATATCTACTTTTTCAATTCTATTTGGCACTTCTGTTCCATTTACTTCTACTATTCTTTTTATTAATTTTAAGTCAAATTGTTGTAATACAATAACATCATAATCTTCATCATCTTCATATTTTACCCATTCTTCTGGTTTTGAATCTCTATCGTCTACTGGATTTCCGTCTTTATCTGAATCTTCTGTTATTGCAGCTTCATTTCTTATTGTTCCACTTTGTATATCATCTGCCACAACTTTTAATATAACTGATACCTCTCTATAATCTGGGTTTTTGCTACTTTCTGTATCACTATATGGACTTGATGAATCAAATGCTTTTATTAGATTTGCACCTGGTGTAGTAATTTCTGCACCTTTTCCTTTTGCTAAATAATCTGTTTTTATATAATTTTTACCGTCTTCTCCTGTAAATGCTGTCCAATTCATATTTTTATTAAATTCTATTGCTTCATTTTCAGCTTCTGTTGTTCCTGTTGTCAAGAATTCTAAACCTTCTGGTAAGTCATCTGTAATTTCTTGTGCATATCCGTCTATATTTCCTTCATTATATACTCTAATTGTATATTTTACCAAGTCTCCTTTTTTTACTGCGACTGGTGTTTTATTTAAAGTATAATCAGCTGTTGTTGATGTTCCATTTGCTAAATTTGTTATATCTACATTTTCAATTCTATTTGGCACTGCTGTACTATTTACTTCTACTATTCTTTTTATTAATTTCAAATCAAAATTTCCTGGTATCATAACTTTTTCAAAGTCATCATCATCTTGTTGTCCTGGATAATATGTATCACTTTTAGATAAGTCTGTTTCTGTTGTTGTTCCTTTGTAGTCTTCCATACTATCTTTATTTACATTTGGTGTTGTACCTGGCTCTGAATCTCTATCGTCACCTTTATTAGTTGTTATTACTAGTCCTGTTTCATCTATTTCTTCTGATATCCATGCAACATTTGTTAGTACTTTATTTGCTTCTGTTGATGTTACTGTACATTCTATTTCTATTGTATCTGAATCTAATGTTGTTCCATTATATCCTGATATATTTTGTGTTCCCGTTGTTTCAAATGTTATTCTATTTGTTTCTGCATTATATGTTACTGTATATACATTTCCTTTTGTTGATGTTACTGTCGTTCCTGTTACTAAATTTGATGTTAATCCTGTTGGTAATTGGTCTACTATTTTACTTGCTCTTCCTGCTATATCTCCTTCGTTGTATACTGTTAAGTTATATGTAATAACACTTCCTGTTTTTACTAATACTGGATCTTTTTTATGTTTATATGTTGCTGTTCCATTTGTTTCTATTGTTGATTGATCTATATTTGGAACTCTTGTATTTGTTATTGGTGTCCCATCTACTTCTGTTATATATTTTCTTAATGCTAAGTCAAATTCTCCTTTTTTCTCTATTTTGATTAATGGTTGTTCTGCATTTGTTGTTAAGTTTGTATATAGTGTTATTTTTGTCCTTGAACTTGGATTTCCTGCTCTTTCTGCTGCTTCCTTTACTAAATATCTATATAAACTTATTGCTTGTCTTTGTAAACTTTGTCCAACATGGTTATCATCATTTGGTATTGCACTCGTTGGATTGAAATTGTCTAAGTTATCATAAGTAGATCCATTATTACTTGTATAATATAGAAGAGTTGTATAAGGATTTCCTTCTGCATCATTATATTTTTGATAATGTGTTGGATCATCTGCATTTGTATAATACCATAATGCTGCTTGTTGAACAGCTTGTATTAACGCATCACTCATTGTGCTTACAGAATATCCCACATCACTTGTACATCCAGCATTTTCTAATAAAGCTTGTTTTTCTTCTGCTGTTGATTTTCCTGGAAGATAGAATAAATCTGCCATTGCAACAATTGCATCGTAAGCATTTACTTGTTGTCCTTCTACTGTTGTTGTTCTATTTATTATATCTACTACTCTTTGGTCTGTTATTTGATCCTTTTCTGTTTTTAAATCAAAACTATTTGTATATTCAGCTTGTTTTTTTCCATTTTCATCTAATGAAAAACCAAATCCAGCTCTTATACAATAAACATCACTTGTTGCTGTAGGATCAGAATAGCTACTATTGCTGAACTGCACTATATTCCATATTTTAGGCCCATTATCTGGTGCTGCCGGATTACCAATAGCATATCCCAAGCTTTGACCATTTTGTGTACTATTTGGTTGTACTTCTGTTATACCAAAATATAGTGATGGGTTTAGTGTTGCTGCATTACTGATTGTTGGTAATATTGCTATTACTGCAATCAATATTGTAAACAAAATTACTCCGAAAATCTTTTTACTTCTCATAATTTAATTTCATTCCTTTCTCTCTTTGCTTGAATACAAACATAATAATTAAAGAATTTTTTTAAACTACTTTTCTTCTTTTATATATGTTTGTTATTCTATTTGTCTCCTTTATTTTACAACTTTTTTTACTTAAGTCAATACCTATTTTTACCTGTTTTTTAACGCATTTTTTATGCTTTATTTTTTCCCTACGGAAATAGTTTTTGGCAATTACATAATTGTTTATAGCCCTATATTACAATTATATTACATTTTCAATACAAATTCAAGTATTTATGTAGATTAAAGTATTTTTTAACTAATTCCGTAGCAATAGAAATACTTTATATGCTATTAAAAAGGAAAGGTGGAATGATGATTTCTTTAGCAAGCTTCGAATGTGCCGTGGAATAGATGTATAAATTCTTAGCTTAAAATAACTGAGGAAGCGTGATTAACGAGAGGCTCGGTTATTTTAAGCTTAGAATTTATAATCTATAGAACAATAGCGGACGTCTTTAACATTTTATCTGTTTATGACATTTTAAAGTCCGCGTTATTGTTCGTGCGCCAATTTTACGTTAGTAAAATTGTGTGCAATAATGCTTAGTTATAGAAAATTTTTATTTTCTATAACTGAGCAAGCCGAGAAGCTTGCTAAAGAAATCATCATTCCACCTTTCCTTCTGAACTAGTAGTATTTTTGTCTTTTTGTTTTAAATAAATATTATAAAACTATAAAATTAAATATAGGTTCATATTTATGCAACTATTGAATAAAGATTTTATTAGGTGATTTACTTGAAAAAAATTTTTAAAAAAATTACTATATATTATTTCATTTTTCTTTTTTTATTTTCTAATATATGTATTGCAAATGAAATTGAGTCGTCTGAAAATTTCTCTGTTACAGACATAAGTAGCGAAACCTCTGCACAAATTGATAATCTTTCGACAATAAATTCTAGAGCTTATGTAGTACTAGACAGAAAATCCAATTGCATTATTGTAGGAAAAAATGAGAATAAAAAAAGAAAAATGGCTTCAACCACAAAAATAATGACAGCACTTATTGTTATTGAAAATTCTAAATTAGACACTCTAGTAGAAGTTTCAAAAAAAGCTGCTGGAACAGGAGGTTCTAGGCTAGGACTTAAAACTGGAGATAAAATCACTATTAATGATCTTTTATATGGTCTTATGCTATGTTCTGGAAATGATGCAGCAGTTTGTTTAGCAGAAACAATTGGCGGAAACATTCCAGGATTTGCTAAATTGATGAATGAAAAAGCAAATCAACTAGGTTTAAAAAATACAAATTTTGTAACCCCTCATGGTTTAGACGAAAATGAACATTATACTACTGCTTATGAGTTAGCATTATTAGCAAATTATGCTTTAAATAATGAAACTTTTTCCAGAATTGTAGGAACAAAAAGCATCACTATTTCTATTAATGGATATCCAAAAACAATTTCTAATACTAATGAATTATTAGGTAATTTAAATGGTGTATATGGTATAAAAACTGGATTTACCAATGGTGCAAACCGTTGTCTAGTTACAGCTTGTAAAAGGGATGATATGGATATTATATGTGTTGTATTAGGTGCAGACACAAAAAATTTCAGAACTAAAGATAGTATTAAACTTATAGAATATACATTTAAAAATTACCAATATTTTGATTTACAAAATTTCGTAGAAAAAGAATTCAATTCATGGAAAAATAATAATATGTATAATTTTACTATTAGAAAAGGTATTTCGCAGCATTTGGATTTATCTTATTCCATACTCCAAAATACTATTATTCCTATAAAGAAGAATGATATTTCTTCAATTAAATTACAAATATCATGTAACACTTCTTTAAATGCTCCTATTTATAAAGATGATGTTATCGGCAAAATTGAAATTATTTGTGATGAAACAATTCTAGACAGTCTTGATATATTGTCTAATATTACTATAAGAGAAAAAAATGTATTTGACTATTTTATTGAATTATTAAAAAATTATTCTGTTTCATTAAATTCATTGTCCCTATAATTTTGCCATTATTCCAAACAACCCATAACTGCACAGCTGAGTAGTTTTATAACCAAAAAATTGAACTTTAAAGAACGTCCCTAAAGTTCAATGTTTAAAAGTTCAGCTTTTATACTGAACTTTTTTAAGCTTTGTGCCAAATGAACACATACTGGTTGACACAAATTATTTTACATTTTCTTTTATATAGTCTACTACATCTCCTACTGTTACTACTTTTTCTGCATCACTATCAGGAATTTCTATATCAAATTCTTCTTCTAGTGCCATTACTAATTCTACTATATCTAAAGAATCAGCTCCTAAGTCATCTATAAAAGATGCTTCCATTGTAACAGATGCTTCAGCTACACCTAATTGTTCTACTATTATTCCTTTTACTTTTTCTAAAATTTCTTCTGAACTCATCTTCCGAGTTCACCTCCTCTCAAGTTTGCAAATGATTTATTCATTTGATTTCTTTCTTTTTCACATTTCATTTATATTATATGTTTCTATATTTGTCAAGTATATTAATAAAATATTTTTATTTTATACTGCAAAGTCAGTTATTAACTAGTATTATTAATAAAAATTTATATATTATTTTTCAATAAGTTTTTCTTCTTGAATTTTTTTCTGCTGTTCAAATGCTTCTATCATTTTATCAACTGCTTTATTTTCCACAAATTTTTCTGCTTGAATAAGAGTATATTCAAATAATAATGCATCACTACTTCCATGTGCTTTTACTACTGGTTTTTTTACTCCTAAAAATAATGCTCCTCCATAAGATTTATAATCCATGGTTTTTGTAAATCTTTTTATTCCTGGTAATGCTGGTATAGCCGCTATTGTTGATAGTATATTCTTTGTTAAACTTTCTGTTAAACTTCTTTTAACAAATTTTCCTAGTCCTTCTACTGCTTTTAAAAATACATTTCCAGTAAATCCGTCTGTTACTATTGCATGTATATCTCCTGAAAAAGCATCTCTTCCTTCTACATTTCCTACAAAGTTTATATCTAATTCTTCTGATTTTTCTTTTAGAAGCTTATAACTTTCTCTGACTAACTCATTTCCTTTTGTTTCTTCTGTTCCTATGTTTAATAATCCTATTGCTGGCTTTTCTATTCCGAATGTATTTCTCAAATATATACTTGCCATTTGTGCAAATTGTAATAGATTAATTGGCTTACAATTTGTATTAGATCCTGAATCAATTAATAGCAATTGACTTTTATATGCTGGCAAAATTCCCGCTAAAGCTGGTCTATCTATTCCTTTTATTCTTCCAACTATTAATGTGGCTCCTGTTAATAATGCTCCTGAGTTTCCTGCAGATATAAATACATCTCCTTCGTTTTCTTTTAGCATTTTGAACCCTACTACCATAGAAGAATCTTTTTTATGCTTTATTGCAAGTGTTGGCGTATCTTCCATTTCTATTGTTTCTGTTGCATTTCTTATCTTTAGTCTATCAGAAATTTCTTCTATCTCTTTTCCGTAAAATTCTTTTATTTTGCTTCTAATAACATCTTCTTTCCCTACTAATATTACTTCTGCTTTTATTTTATTTATTGCGTTTACTGCTCCTTTTATGTTTGCTTCTGGAGCATTGTCTCCTCCCATTGCATCTAGTACAATTTTCATTATGATTCCTCCATTTTGGTTTTATATATTATATTTATAACACATTTATTTTATTATTTTTTTTATAAAATTACAAGTATATTATAGATTTTTTCAAAAAATTAGTATAATAATTGTTACTATTCACAGCTAAAAATTATAACTTAAAATATTAATATATCAACATTTTTTAGTTTATTATAGAAACTATGAATAGTAACAATAATTCAGAAGTAAATAAAGCAAAAATGATTTCTTTCACAATTTTCTCGGCTTGTTCAAGAAATCATTTTTGCTTTATTTACTTATCACTATTCAATTATTAGGAACAAATCGGAAAGCCTTAAAATTCGTACTAATTTAATCTTTTCTCGTTGGTTTTCCGTAAATTTGTTCTGTGCCAATTTTACGCAAGTAAAATTGTGTGCATTCGTTGGAGCGTAGCGACTTTTATACAATAGGAAAGGATAACTTTCCTATTGTATTAAAAGAACTGGAAATATAATAACTTCCAGTCCCTTTTTATATAAATTATCCAATTATTTCTGATACTACACCAGATCCAACTGTTCTACCACCTTCACGGATAGCGAATCTTAATCCTTTTTCAATAGCAATTGGTGTAATTAATTCAATTGTCATTGAAACATTATCTCCTGGCATAACCATTTCTGTTCCAGCTGCTAATTCAATAACACCTGTAACGTCTGTTGTTCTGAAGTAGAATTGTGGTCTATATCCATTGAAGAATGGTGTATGTCTTCCACCTTCTTCTTTTGTTAATACATATACTTCAGCTGTGAATTTTGTATGTGGATTAATTGTTCCTGGTTTTGCTAAAACTTGACCTCTTTCGATGTCTTTTCTATCAATACCTCTTAATAATGCTCCGATATTATCTCCAGCTTCTGCTTGATCTAATAATTTTCTGAACATTTCAACACCTGTAACAACTGTTTTTCTTCTTTCTGTTGTTAATCCGATGATTTCAACTTCGTCAGAAACTTTAACTGTTCCTCTTTCTACTCTACCTGTTGCAACTGTTCCACGTCCTGTAATTGTGAATACGTCTTCAACTGGCATTAAGAATGGTTGATCTACTGGTCTTTCTGGTGTTGGTATATAGCTATCAACAGCATCCATTAATTCTTTCATAGGTGCATATACTGGATCATTTGGATCTGTTGATGTGCTCTCTAATACTTTTAATGAAGATCCTTTTATAACTGGAATTTCATCTCCTGGGAAACCATATTCTGTTAATAGGTCTCTAACTTCCATTTCAACTAATTCTAATAATTCTGGATCGTCAACCATATCACATTTATTTAAGTAAACAACGATATATTTAACTCCAACTTGTCTAGCTAATAAGATGTGCTCTCTTGTTTGTGGCATTGGTCCGTCTGCTGCTGAAACAACTAATATAGCTCCGTCCATTTGAGCTGCACCTGTAATCATGTTTTTAACATAATCTGCGTGACCTGGACAGTCTACGTGTGCATAGTGTCTTTTGTCTGTTTCGTATTCTACGTGAGCTGTATTAATTGTAATTCCTCTTGCTTTTTCTTCTGGAGCTCCATCGATTTGATCATAAGCTGTATATTGAGCTTTTCCTAATAATCCTAAATATTTTGTAATAGCAGCTGTTGTTGTTGTTTTTCCGTGGTCAACGTGACCAATTGTACCAATGTTAACATGTGGCTTTGTTCTTTCGAATTTTGCTTTTGCCATTTTTTATTCCTCCTTTAATTTTTTGAGATTTACTCTCTTTTATTGTTAATTAAATTTAATAACTTAAATCATTGTATAAAAGCATTTTATAATACTTTTACTAAAAAATCAAGTATTTTAGTAAATTTTGTATATTAAGTATAGCAAATAGAGATTAAAGCATCTTCTAAATTATATTATACAATCATTATGCTTCTTTCTTACGAGATGCAACAATTTGCTCAAATACTGATTTTGGTACTTCTTCATAATGAGAAGGTTCCATAGTATAAGTTCCTCTACCTTGTGTTTTAGAACGTAGGTCTGTTGCATATCCAAACATTTCTGAAAGTGGAATAAATGCATGTATATCTTGCATTCCATCTTCTCCATCCATACCTTCCATTCTACCTCTTCTAGAGTTAACATCTCCTATAACATCTCCCATATATTCTTCTGGAACTGTTATATCAACTTTCATAATAGGCTCTAATATAACTGAATTAGCTTGTTTACAACCTTCTTTGAAAGCCATAGATGCTGCAATTTTGAATGCCATTTCTGAAGAGTCAACTTCATGGTATGAACCGTCAACTAATGTTACTTTAAAGTCAATAACTGGATATCCAGCTAAAATACCACTTTCTGCGGCTTCCCTCATACCTTGTTCAATTGGTTTAATATATTCTTTAGGAACTGCTCCTCCAACAATCTTGCTTTCGAATTCAATTCCTTTACCTGGCTCTAATGGTTCCATTTCAAACCAAACATCACCATATTGTCCTTTACCACCAGATTGACGAATAAATTTACCTTGAACTTTTACTTTATTTCTAATTGTTTCTTTGTAAGCAACTTGTGGTTTACCTACATTACACTCTACTTTAAATTCTCTTTTTAATCTATCTATAATAATATCTAAGTGTAATTCACCCATACCAGCTATAATTGTTTGACCTGTCTCTTGATTTGTATAAGCTTTAAATGTTGGATCTTCTTCAGCTAATTTTGTTAAAGCTATTCCCATTTTTTCTTGAGCAGCTTTGTCTTTTGGCTCGATAGCTATATCAATAACTGGTTCAGGGAATTCCATTGATTCTAGGATTATTGGATGATCTGGATCACATAGAGTATTTCCAGTTGTTACATCTTTTAAACCTACTGCTGCAGCAATATCACCAGCATATACTTTTTCAATATCTTCTCTGTGATTTGCATGCATTTGAAGAATTCTTCCTATTCTTTCTTTTTTATCTTTGCTTGAATTTAAAACTGTTGAACCTGACTCTAATGTTCCTGAATATACTCTAAAGAAGCATAATTTTCCAACAAATGGGTCAGTTGCAATTTTAAATGCTAAAGCTGCAAATGGTTCTGAATCAGATGTTTTTGCCTCTGTTTCTTCTCCATCTAATGTCACACCTTTAATATGTGGTATATCTAATGGTGATGGCATATAATCAACGATTGCATTTAATAATTCTTGTACACCTTTGTTCTTATAAGAAGAACCACATGTAACTGGAACAATTTTATTTGCAATTGTACCAATTCTTAAACCTTTTTTAATCTCTTCTTCAGATAATTCTTCACCATCTAAATATTTCATCATCAATTCTTCATCTTGATCAGCAACTGCTTCAATCATTTCATTTCTGAACTTTTCAGCATCTGCAACCATATCTGCAGGTATATCTGTCTCTTCGATTTCTTTTCCTAAATCATCTTTGTGCATGAATGCTCTCATTTTTATCAAATCAACAATACCTTTAAATTGATCTTCTGCTCCAATTGGTAATTGAATAGGAACCGCATTTGCTTTCAATCTATTTCTCAATTGATCAACACAAAGCATAAAATTAGCTCCTGTAATATCCATTTTATTTACATAAACCATTCTTGGAACTTGATATTTATCAGCTTGTCTCCAAACTGTTTCTGTTTGTGGTTGAACTCCACCTTTAGCTGCCAAAACTGTAACAGCTCCGTCAAGAACTCTTAAAGATCTTTGTACCTCTACTGTAAAATCAACGTGACCTGGAGTATCAATAATATTAATTCTATTATTATTCCAGAAACAAGTTGTAGCAGCAGATGTAATTGTAATACCTCTTTCTTGTTCTTGTGCCATCCAGTCCATAGTAGCAGCACCTTCATGAACTTCTCCTATTTTATGTGTTTTTCCTGTATAAAATAAAATTCTCTCAGTTGTTGTTGTTTTTCCGGCATCTATATGTGCCATAATTCCTATATTTCTAGTTCTCTCTAGTGGGTATTCTCTTCCTGCCATTATCTAAATTTCCCCCTTTCGGTTTTCTTTATAGTTATATTTGTATCTTTAAATTTTGATTAAAAGTAGTAAGATGTGCATTTTTGACAATTGATTTAAGCCGAAGGCGTACAATGGTACGTCGAGGTTTAAAGCAATTGGCGAAAATGTGCAGATTACTGCTTTTACCAAATTCTCTTTAAATTTTGATTAAAAGTGATTAGCTGTGCATTTTTGATATTTATTACAAGCCGAAGGCGTACAACGGTACGTCGAGGTTTGGAATAAATAGCGAAAATGTGCAGATGATTGCTTTTACCAAATTCCCTTTAAATTTTGATTAAAAGTAGTAAGATGTGCATTTTTGACAATTGATTTAAGCCGAAGGCGTACAATGGTACGTCGAGGTTTAAAGCAATTGGCGAAAATGTGCAGATTGCTGCTTTTAATCAAAATTTTACCATTTGTAGTGAGCAAACGCCTTATTAGCCTCTGCCATTCTATGAGTATCTTCTTTCTTCTTAAATGCACCACCATTACCATTAACAGCATCCAAAATTTCGCCAGCAAGTTTTTCAGCCATAGTCTTCTCATGTCTATTTCTAGCATAAGAAACAATCCATCTCAAGCCCAAAGTTTGTCTTCTTTCAGGTCTAATCTCAAGAGGAACTTGGTAAGTAGCTCCACCAACTCTTCTAGCCTTAACTTCAAGAACTGGCATAACATTCTCTAAAGCTGCCTCAAAAACTTCCAAAGGATTTTTACCCTCTTTCTCCTTAATAATATCAAAAGCATCATAAACTATTTTTTGAGCAACTGACTTTTTACCGTCAAGCATAATATTGTTAACCAACTTAGTAACAACTTTGCTATTATAAATTGGATCTGGTAATACATCTCTTTTTGCTATATATCCTTTTCTTGGCACTATTCTTCCCTCCTTAAAAAATATATTGAACACTTAAAAAAGCATTCCAGGTACTCTCAAGAAATTCAATTCTTGCGTATAGCGCTTATATATCTATTCTAAATTTAAGTACCATTACATTTAGATAAAATAACAAGCACTATTTTAAAAATCAATAAAACTAAATTACCTCTAACACTATAAAATCGAAAATGTGCAAGGCACCTGATTTAATCGATTTTACTATTTTTTTGGTCTCTTAGCTCCATACTTAGAACGTCCTTGCATTCTATCTTTAACACCAGCTGTATCTAAAGTTCCTCTAATGATATGGTATCTAACACCTGGAAGGTCTTTTACCCTACCACCTCTAATTAATACAACACTGTGTTCTTGTAAGTTATGTCCTATACCTGGGATATAAGATGTAACTTCATAACCATTAGAAAGTCTAACTCTGGCAACTTTTCTCAAAGCTGAGTTTGGCTTTTTAGGTGTAACTGTTTTAACAACTGTACAAACACCTCTTTTTTGTGGAGCCCTATTATTTGTCAATCTTTTATTTTTTGAGTTCCAACCATGTTGTAAAGCTGGTGCAGTTGATTTTGTAACACCTGTTTTTCTTCCTTTTCTTACTAATTGATTAATTGTTGGCACTTAAATTTCACCTCCTATTTTATAATCTATAATATTTTTATAACTATATTGTGACTTTTTTGTGTAATATTTTTGAAATATTACATGCCACAATAATTATAAATCGTTACGGAATTGCATAATACAAGCAATTTATAGTAACGATTTATATTTTATCATTTTTAT
Organism: uncultured Clostridia bacterium; assembly: GCA_944388735.1. Taxonomy (GTDB): domain Bacteria; phylum Bacillota; class Clostridia; order TANB77; family CAG-508; genus CAG-269. The sequence goes on along the minus strand of CALXJX010000022.1, from coordinate 3,373 downwards.
ACGAATAAGTCAATAAAAACTTGGAATTTTTTCCAAATTCCAAGTTTTCAATTATAATTAATATCGCCTATTTTTCTTTCTATCTGATTTTTTCTTCATTACTTTGTTGATTTGATGATGTATTTTGATCTATTTGTTTCTCAGCTTCTGTTTTTTCTACACGATTTCCAAACTTATCAGCTTGTAATTGCATAGAATCACCTTCTTCAACCCATTGAGCAATCCCATCAGCAACTACGTGTAACATACGTTTATACCCTTGCTTTTCTAAAGTTTTTGTATCAATATTTTTTAAAATATTAATATCTATTCCTGCTTTTTTCATAGCAGTTTCCAAATCACCATTTGAAATTTCAACACACCTGCCGTCTGGGCAATATAGACCTTCTTTTGTTACCTTATATACTCTATCAGCATTTTTAGTTTTTACAACTATTTTTCCATTTGTAGTTCTTTGCAATTGTTCTTTTACTGCATCATACGGATCATCATATAAATGTGCTCCTGTTCTTACAGTAACATAAGTTCCTATTCTTACATCTTTTTGTGACATTTCTGTGTTACTCTTGTCTGAAACCTCTGTTGGTTTCAAAACTTGTGATTGGTTTGAATTATTATTTGTTTGTTTTTCTGTTTCTGACTGTCTTTGGCTCTCAGATTGCTTTTCAGTATTAGTCTGCATTTCTGTTTGCAACTCGTTTTCGGTCTCGTTCTGATCTATAATTATTATTGGTGAATCATTTTCGTTTCCTTTAAATTCTGTTTCTATTTGATTCTCAGTATTGTTTGGCTTAGATAACTGATATACTCCTGTTCCAACAGCACCTATACCTAATGCTGCTAAAATCCCATAAAACTTTGCTTTTGATTTTGTTCTTAAAACTTCTGCTATTCCTTTTTTCCCGTGGTATCTAGCAATTCTATTTATTTTCATTTTCTCCTTAAAAGTATAATCTACAATTTTCTCTTTTTTCTTACCATTTATTTTAGTTCTTAAGTCGTATTTAATATTTAAATCTTTCATTCCTCTCAAATTCTCATCTAGTGCTGCTACATATTGATCTCTTAGCTCATAATCTTTATATTTAGTTAAAATAGCATAAATATATGGATCTACCCTTTTAGCTGTTTTTATATTTAATCCTGCTTCAATTAAATCTTCTTTTATATCTTCTTTGTCTTCTGGAGATAGCCTTTCCTTACCATATTCATCAAATATTTCTTCTATTTTACCATCTCCACTTGCAGGTATGTAAATATACTCACCTCTAGAAATATCAAACATTATTTCTGCTTTTTTATCATCGTTTTTTTGCTTTTCTTCGGATTTTTTTGTTTTTAGTGGTTCTAATTTTCCTTCTGATTGAGGGACAATTTTATATTTACCAAAATCCTTTGGAGAATAAATATCTTTTTGATCGGTTTCTAAATCTTTAGCGTCAGTCTCTCCCATCATGTGATTTGTATCATCAGAAATTTTATGTTCTGTTATTTTATTAGTATTATCTAATATTTCTTGTTTTTCTTTTTTATCAAATTGTTCTTCATTTGTCTCTTTACTTGCTTTTTCTTTCATCTCTTTTAATTCATTGCTTTTTAGTTCTTTTTCCACATTATATTTTTCATATAATTTTTCTATACTATTATTTAATCTCTTTAATTTGTTTTCATTTTTCAATATCCTATCTGAAATTAAATTAAAATCTTTTTCATATTCTACAAGTTCTCTTGGCTTTACCATTTTTTCATTCTCAAATATATATTTACCTTGCAACCCTCTTATTTCTTTTTCTAATTGTCCCTTATTTCTCAACAATTTTTTTTGCTCTTCTTGAATATCATTTCTCTGTTTATGCCATCTCTGAGATTCTCTTTTAGTCTTTTCAATATTTGATGTCTCATTTTCAATTTTATTTCTATCTTCTATAAGTTCTTGTTCCTCTTTAGTAATAGTATAGTTTCCATTCTCATCTATAATTTTTTTGTTGCTTAATAATTCTATCTCTTTATTTATTTGTTCTTTGTCATTATTTAAATTATTAATTATATCATTTAATATCTTATACAATAGTTCTTCCATAAATATCCTCCCTATAAAAACGATATTGATTTTCGACTTCATATCATTAATATTAATTTTAACAAGTTTTCATAATTTTTTCAACAGTTTACGACATAAAAACTTGGAATTTTTCCAAAATCCCAAGTTTTTGATATTTACTATAAAATTTATTTTCGTCTAAAAATCTTTTTCCCCATTACTTAAAATAGATGACTCGCTTCTATCAGCACTACCCTCCATATTCTTTCTAGCTTGTTCCTCGATTTCATTATGTTCATTGTTAACTTTATATTTATCATAAATACTTTCTTTCTTACTCTCTTTTCCTTGTTCATAATCTGGCTCGTACACTTCCTCATCTTCATAATCATGTACCACCTTATAATTAGCTGGAAGTCTCTCTATTCTTCTGTTTCTTGGTAGTGATATTAGTTTCTTAGATATTGACCTAATTTTATTTACCATTGAAGTTTTTAATCCAGTTTTAACAGTTACTAATCCATAATCTTTATAAGTCTTAGCCATATCTGACAGTTTCCCTTGATATTCAATTGGAACACTAGGTCTAAATATTTTGTATAAATTTTTCAAATTAAAGTTTATATCTATATTTCCATATTTATTCATGTCTATTGATTCGTCTAAATAATATAATCCTTCAAAGTTTTCTAATCTAGAAGTATGATATTTATTATCTATATTTTCTATAATATATGGTATCATTTCTGTTACTAATTCCTGTTTTGCATATAAATCTTCCATCTGCTTAAATAAAGTTTTTATTTTTATCTTTTCTTTATAAGACCCTAGCTTTGTTTCAATTATACCTTTTTTCACATCTATATTTATTACCAAATTCTCTTTATTTAAGTTATTTCCTATAATTTCGTCATTATCTATATCTTTATTATTACTAGCATCTATATTGTCCTCCTCTATTTCTGGCTCTTCAGATACATTATTATTTGTATGGCTTATTCCACTTCTTAAATAATCTGTTCTTTCTGCACTTGATTTAGTAGAATTATCACTTTTCTCTATTATTGGTTTATCATAAATATTATTTTCTCCTCTTATTTGATTAAAATGAGAATGCCTTTCTTGGTCTGTTTTTAATTCATTATGACCATTATTTCCTTCTATATGCCCTTCCAAAGCCTTATCATAATCTCTTTTTTCATTTTCTTTTATAGCTTCTTCCCATGCTTTATCATAATCTCTTTTTTCATTTTCCTTTATAGCTTCTTCCCATGCTTTATCATAATCTCTTTTTTCATTTTCCTTTATAGCTTCTTCCCATGCTTTATCATA
>CALXJX010000021.1 GCA_944388735.1 uncultured Clostridia bacterium | reverse complement strand
TGGGGAATAGGTATTAAAAAAGAAACTATAAATTATGCAAAGGATTGTTTTGAAAATATCAAACCAATGGATGAATATGTAATGAAACAACTAGTAGAACAATTTAAAATGTATATGCTAGTTGGAGGAATGCCTAATGTAGTAAATGAATATGTACAAACAAGTAGCTTGTCAAAAGTGTTAATTAATCAAAAAGCCATTGTGGAAAATTATTTGTTAGATGTTGTGAAGTTCGCTGAAACTAGCAACAAACAAAAAATTATAAATACATTTAATAGTATACCAATACAATTATCAAAGAAAAATAAAAAATTTTTGTTTTCAGAGATAAAAGAAGATGAAGAGAACGTTGGAGAGAGAAAATACGCATCATCGATAGAATGGTTAAAAGATGCAGGAATTATTAATTTTTGTTATAATTTATCTGAACCAGCATTGCCCTTGATATCCAATATACGATTAAATTGCTTTAAAATATATATGAGAGATACAGGTTTATTAGTGTCTATGCTAGAAGAAGGAACACAGAAAGCAATTTTAGATGATGATTTGTATATTAATCAAGGAGCATTATTAGAAAATGTATGTGCTGAAGAGATAGCTATTAGACACAATAAATTGATGTATTTTGAAAGAAAAAGTACTTTAGAAATTGATTTTGTATTAAATATAGATGGAAAAGTTACAGCAATTGAGGTTAAATCTGGAAAAAATAAGCAGGCAAAATCTTTGAAATCAATTATACAAAATTATAAAACAGTAACTAGGTATATGAAATTTGAAAATGGTTGTAATATTTATAAAGACGAAGAGAGTATAGAACATTATCCATTATTTATGATTATGTTTGTATAAGTTAAAAATCAAGTTGAAATAAGAAAAGAGGTTGCAATTTGCGACCTCTAAACTATTTTATAACTCAATTCTAGGCTGATATCTCTCAAGCCACATATTTACTTGACAAAGGTAAGCCATAAGCTGAGGCCCGGGTCATTAATTGGCCAAACCAAGGTCTAGAAAAAGCTTTTCCGTCAGTATTTAAAATATCCAAAATATAATTTCTGTTAAGCAAATCATTAATTGGAGCATGTTTGTTTTCCATAATCTCAGAAAGCATATATTTTACTGTAGCTAAATAAGTTGGATTATGTGTTTTAGGATAAGGAGATTTTTTTCTATCAACAATTTCTGAAGGAAGAAAATCCCTGCAAACATATCTAAGTAATCCTTTTTCTCTACCATTTAAAGCCTTCATTTCCCAAGGAATATTCCAAACATATTGAGCTAATCTATAGTCACAAAAAGGAACTCTAAGCTCGAAGCCGTTATACATAGCCATTCTATCTGACCTATCCAAAAGAGTTTGCATGAACCAATTTAAAGTTAAATGAGAGATTTTTCTTTTTTCAGCTGTTTCGACAGAATCAGTATCTAAAATCTCAACTTCATTTAAACTTTCTTGATATCTAAAATCAATATATTCTTTCAAATTTATTTTAGAAGATATAGCTGAATTTAGTAGATTTTGCCTTTCTGAAATTGCAATTGACCATGGGAAAGTACCACTTTGTAAAGCATCTTCACGAAAAAACCATGGATATCCACCAAAAATTTCATCAGCACATTCACCAGTTAGAGAAACAGTCATTTCTTTTTTTACATTCTTGCAAAATAGAAGTAGGGAAGAATCTATATCTGCCATTCCAGGCATATCTCGTGCAATCATGGCATCCTTTAGGTATTCTGCAAGCTCAGGAGTATCAATAACTATTTGATGATGTTTTGTATGCAAGTTGCTATTCATAAGGTTAATATAGTAGTTGTCAGAATTTGGCTGAAAATCGCTTTTAACAAAATTTTTATCATTATCCACATAATCTATAGAATACGTATCTAAAGGAGGTAATCCGTTTTTTTCGCAATAATCAGCAGCAAATTTTGTTATAATACTAGAGTCTAAGCCACCTGATAAAAAAGTACATATAGGAACATCAGATACAAGTTGTTTTGTGATAGAGTCATTTAATAGATATCTAATTTTCTCACAGGTTTGACCAAAACTATCTTTATGTTCTTCAGAATGTAGTTTCCAATATCTTTCAACATGAAATCCAGACTTGTTATATACAGCAAAATGAGCAGGTTTGATTTCAAAAATGTTTTTAAAGATCGTAGTTCCAGGTGTGTGACTAGGTCCAATACCAAATAATTCTGAAATTCCTTGTGAATCTAATATTTTTTCTATTCCGGGAAATTCAAAAAGGGCCTTTATTTCTGAACTGAATAAAAGAGTATTATTATAAATAGAGTAAAATAAAGGTTTTACTCCAAAGTGATCACGAGCTAGAAATAGTTCTTGCTTTTTTGAATCCCAAATAGCAAAAGCAAAAATACCATTTAAATAGTTCACAATATTTTTTCCATAATGAATATAGCTTTTTAATAAAACTTCTGTATCTGAATGACTATTGAAAGAATAGCCATTTTCAAGCAAAACTTTTTTTAATTCTTTTGTATTATATATTTGCCCATTATATACTATAACAAATTCGCCAAAAGAGAGCTTTTCTACCATTGGTTGTTTTCCACCTTCTGGGTCTATAACAATTAATCTTTTGTGAGCTAAAGCAATATTATCATTTATGTAATATCCCTCTTCATCAGGGCCTCTTTTAGATAATGTAGAATTCATTTTATTCATAATTTCTTTTTTGTTAGAAATATCGTTTTGAAAATTTACAAAACCAACTAAACCACACATTTACTTACCTCCAGATTTTATATAATATATGCAATAAACTAGAAAGATTGTTTAATAACTTACATTTTCATATTTGATTTATAAACTGTTATTATTATATGCGAAAAACTAATAAAATTTGTTGATTTTATAAAAAAATTATAGTAAACTAAAAATATAATATTATTTAATAGATTAAAAGCTTGTCGTGTTGATTTAACTTCAAATGTATTGTGAAAAGCAAATCGAAGAGACAATAAAAATAATAATCCATTTAACATTTGAAATGATACAAAAAATAGAAAGGGATATGATAAAAAATTGGATAACAATATAACTTTAAAAAAGATAATAAAACATCTTAAATTAATAAATAAGCATAAATGGGTTGTATTTAAATTAGCTTGCAGGGCAGGGATTCCATATAGAGGTTTTTTACATGATTTTTCAAAATTTTCTCCAACTGAATTTGTTGAAAGTGTAAAATATTATGTAGGAGACCATTCACCTATAACAGAAGCCAAAAAAGATAAGGGATATTCTGAAGCATGGTTACATCACAAAGGAAGAAATAAACATCATACAGAATATTGGATAGATGAAACTGCACCAACTCCAACACCAATGCCACCTTATAAATATGTAGTTGAAATGCTATGTGATAAAACAGCAGCAGGTTTAGTATATAGAGGAAAAGGCTGGACTCAAGATTATCAACTGAGTTATTATATGAAAGAAAGAGAAAAAATAAAGATTAATAGTGATTTAGATAAATTGTTTGTAGAATTTTTTACAAAACTTAGTAAGGACGGTATTAAGGAGTCTTTTAATAAACAATATATAAGAGATTTGTATAATAAATATTCTAATTTAAGAACAAAATAAGAAAAGCGGATTTGCCAGCTATGTAAAATTGCTTTGCAATTATTGTGCAAATATAAAAGACGAACTAAATCAACTAATATAGATTATAAGATAAAGGAAATAAAAATGAATGAAATTAGTAATAAAAAATCTTTTTCAATTTTAGGAGAAAGCTTTTGGAGATTAGCAACATATTTTATCATATATAGTTTTATTGGCTATGTGCTAGAAACTATATTTGGAATAATTACAAAGGGAGTATGGGAGTGTAGGCAAAGCTTTTTGTATGGACCATTTTTGGGAATATATGGTGTAGGAGCTTTGTGTATTATTCTTTTTTCGAAGTATTTTGATAAGAATAATTTTACTTTGTTTATTGGTGGATATATTATAGGCTCTGCAACTGAATATATGATAAGTTTTCTTACTGAAACTTTTATACATACTCAATGGTGGGATTATTCTAATTATATCTTAAATCTTAATCGGAAGAATATGTTTATTGTATTCTATTTTTTGGGGTTTATTAACAGTATTTTTAGTAAGAAAAGTAAATCCTAAAATTGATAATTTAATAAATAAGATAAAAGAAAAAATTTCTATAAAAATTTTGAAAGGAACAGTTTTGTTATTTACTATATTTTTATTAGTAGATTGTATTGCTACTTGTTTCGCACAAGATGCTTTTATTGTTAGGTTAGCTAAAATTAATAATATACAAATGGAAAATCAAAAGGAAATAGATGAGAAGTATAAAAAATATTATGATAACGAATTTATAGCTAATGTGATATATACTTTATGGGATGATGAGAAAATGATCAGAACTTTTCCAAATATAAAGATTGATGATAAGGCTGGAAATGTTATTTATCTGGATAGTTTACTTCCCGAGATTCAGCCGTATTATGTGAAAATATTTGATAAAAAATCCTTATAATATGGTAAAGAGTGGCTCTTTTTGAGAGTTTTTGAAAACCGAACATTTTTTTGAAAAAGTATTGACAAAGAATAAATGTTCGGTTATAATTGCAACTATAAAACGAACAAAAATTTGTAAAGGGTGGTTGCGATGAAAATAGTAAATAAAAGAAAATTTATAAGAAGTTTATCAATATTATTGTTTATTAGTATTATAATAATAGCTGGATTTAAAACTTCATATTCTAATACAAAGATACAATATAAAGAAAAGTATGTTTATTCAGGAGACACTTTATGGTCTATAGCATATAAAGAGTCAAGTAGTAATGATTATTATAGGGGAAAGGATATCAGATTTATTATAAAAGATTTGAAAGATATTAATCATTTAGAAGATGCTAATCTTAATGATGGACAGAAATTATTAATTCCTGAAATTTAAAAAAGTGTTTTTGGTATATATGCAAAATTGCTTTGAGATTAAAAAATCCCACCTACAAAATTAAAGATCTTATAGGTGGGTATAAAAAATTTACAAATCAGCTAAAGGATTTCTTTCAACTGCACTCCTTACTTGCTCATTATCAACATGAGTATAAATTTCAGTAGTAGCGATACTCTCATGACCTAATAGTTCCTGAAGAGCTCTTATATCAACTTGTCCATACTGATACATTAAGGTAGCAGCAGTATGCCTTAATTTGTGAACAGAATATTTTCTAGTATCTAAACCTGCTTGCCTAAGATGTTTTGTAACAATATCTTCAACCGTTCTATTACCGATACGGGTTTTACGTTCACTTAAAAACAGAGCTTTTTCAGAATGTTTTTTGTCTTGTTTTACACCTTCTTTTGGCCTGACTGAAAGATATTCACTAACAGCTTTCATACAAGCTTTATTTAAATAGATCGTTCTTTCTTTGTTTCCTTTTCCAACAACATTTAGTTTGCAGTCATTAAAATTAATATCATTTATATTGATATTTACCAATTCAGACAAACGCATACCACAATTTAAAAAAAGAGTAATAATAGCATAATCTCGTTGGAAATTTCTATTATCTTCATTGGATGTAACATCTAGTAACCTTTTACTATCATCTAAAGAAAGGTATTTAGGCAAACGTTTATCCAATTTAGGTGTTTTTAATTTTAATGCAGGATTTTCATTTATTAATCCAGCAGGGTCTAAAAGGTAATCAAAAAATATACGAATACTAGAAGCTTTTCTAGCTCTTGTGCTTGGCTTACTGTTATTTGTTTGTGTTAAATATGCTAAAAAAGCATTAATGTCACGTAAATTGATTTTTTTTATGATGTCGATAGTGATATCATTATATTTTATTAATTTAAAATCTTCTTCTGATGTTAGGTTAAAATGTAATTTTATAAATTTTAAAAACATGGCTAAATCATAATTATATTCTTTTACACTATTTGGCGATTTATTTAAAGCAGTAATAGAATAGTCTAAAAAATCATTTAAAAAGTCTGGATTATCTTCTCTTTTTATCATCCGTTTTACACATCCTTTATTATAAAAGTTAATATTATAATAACACTTTTGTCAGGATTTTTAAAGGCTGTTATAGAAATATTTTCTAAAAATTTTGGTATTTTGTTTAATTTATGATATACTATGAATATATTAATGCTAATACATGAAATTTTATTGAGTTTCGTCTTTTTTCGGCAAGTTGGTGGTATTATGATTTTCATTATCTCCTCGGCTTGCTCCATAGATTATAAATTCTAAGTTTAAAATAACCGAGCCTCTCGTTAATCACGCTTCCTCAGTTATTTTAAACTAAGAATTTATACATCTATTCCACGGCACATTCGTCGATAAGTTCAAATCATAATACCACCAACTTGCCGAAAAAAGACGAAATTCAAAACGAAAATTTTTAAAGGAAAGTGATTTAATGAGTACAAAAAAAGGTAAAAGATTAAAAAATGATAAAAGAAACGAAGAAGAAGAAATTCCAAAAGCCTTAAGAAAAGACAAAAAAATAAGAGAAGACGAAATACAAAACAAAAATAAAAAAAGAAAAAAGCCAAAAAAAGGCAAACATCCTAAACTAAAAAAAGCAATAATAATAATTATCATCATTATAATTATTATTTTGGCTGTGATGTTAGGAATATCTTCACACCGCTGGAAAACATTAGCACAGGAAATGCTTATAAATGAAAATTCTATTGTAATAGATGTAGACGGAAAAGAAATTGCAAAACTAGGATGTGAAAGAAAAAATGAAAAAATATCCTTCGGAGAGATACCTAAAAATCTAAAAAATGCGTACATATCAATTGAAGATGAACGTTTTTATTCACACGGTGGAATAGATATAAAAAGGACAGCTGGGGCTATTGCTTCATATATTATTCATTTTGGCTCATCATCATTCGGAGGAAGCACTATAACTCAACAATTAGTTAAGAATTTAACAGGAGATTCCTCAGACAGTATATTCAGAAAAGTAAAAGAATGGTGGAAAGCAATACAATTAGAAACATGTTTATCTAAAGACGATATATTAGAAGGATATCTAAATATTATTTATGTTGGACCAAATATGTATGGAGTAGAAACAGGTGCGAAGTATTATTTCAATAAGTCAGCAAAAGATTTAACTTTAGAAGAATGTGCTTTTTTAGCGGGAATCAATCATTCTCCTAATTCTTACAATCCTTTTGAAGGCAAAGATAATGCAGAGAAAATAAAAAACAGAACAAAAACAGTCTTAAATAAAATGTTAGAATTAGGATATATAAATGAAGAAGAATATAATCAAGCAGACCAAAATGTAGATAGAGGACTAAATTTTCAAAAAGGAACCATACAATCAGAAGAACCTATATATTCTTATCATACAGATGCTCTAATTTTAGAAATTACGGAGGATATAGAAGAGAAATATAACATATCAGAAGATTTTGCCACAAATTACTTAAATATGGCTGGATTAACTATATATAGTAACCAGGATTCAAAAGTACAAGATACAGTAGAAAATGAATTTGAAAAGAGCAAATATAGTTTGGCATCAAAAAACGGAGGAAATTCTTCGCAAGCAGCAATGGTTATTATTGACCATTCGACAGGATATATTACAGCTTGTACAGGGGGGCTTGGAGAGAAAACGACAGTACGTTCTTTAAATAGGGCCACTCAAAGTATTAGGCAAACAGGGTCGTCTATAAAACCATTATCAGTTTTAGCACCAGCGATTGATAAAAAAATTATAACTGCAGCTTCTATATATGATGATACAGAAAGGGATTTTGCAGGCGGATATCATCCAACTGATTATAATAAATCATTAGGAAAAATTACTGTTAGGAGAGCTGTTGAATCTTCTCAAAACATACCATTTGTAGAAATAATGGAAGAATTGAAACCTAGTAATGCAATTCCATATTTAGAAAAGATGGGAATTTCTACTTTGACAGAAGAAGATAACAGTTTAGTTTTAGCATTAGGAGGATTACAGAATGGAATTAGTCCATTAGAAATGGCAGGAGCTTATTCAACAATAGCAAATGACGGAGAGTACATAGATCCTACATTCTATAATAAAATAGATAATCATTCTGGAAAAACTATATTAAGAACTTCTCAGAAAAGAACAAGAGTGTTTTCAAAAGAAGTAGCATATATCTTAAAAGAAATATTAACACAACCAGTTGTAGGGCAAAATGGAACTGCAACATATTGTAAAATTTCTGGAGTAGATGTTGCTGCTAAAACTGGTACTACTGATGAGAATTATGATAGGTGGTTATGTGGATTTACACCTTATTATACTGCTGTAACATGGTATGGGTTTGACCAAAATGAATCTATTGATTTTAATAATAGAAATCCAGCTGGACTTTTATGGGCAAATGTAATGTCTAAAATTCACGCAGGATTGCAGACTGCTACTTTTGAAAAGCCAAATGCTGTTCAAACAGCTACTATTTGTGCTACAACTGGAAAACGAGCAAGAAGTAATTGTCCAAATACGTACACAGAATATTTTTTAAAAAATACTGTCCCAGGATTATGCAACGAACATTCTGGAAGTGAATATACAAATACTTCAAGAGATTTAGAAACAACGGATAATAGAAATACTATTGTTCAAAATATTACACAAGATATAGATGCAGAAGAACCGCCTAGAACAACACCTCCTACACAATCTACGAAAAATACTACTACAATAAATTCTACCAACAATTCTTCAAATTCTGTTAGAAATGATATGAACAAAACTACAAATAATACCAATAATACTAATAAAACGGTAAATAATACTACTAACAACAATAAAAATAGAAATAACACAAATTCTAATGCTTCTAACAAGACTAATTCAATAACTTCAAATACAGCTATTAATAACACAAATACTAGTAATGCAGTAGTTCAAAATAGTTCATCGGCTACTTCTAACACCATAAATTCAAATAATAACTCTAGCAATTCAGATTAAGCGATTAAAAGGGGATGAGTATAATGAAAAGAAAATATGCTGATTATCCAAACTGGAAAAAAGTATTAAAAAAAGAATATAAAAATAGATATTTTAATAATGATGATTTTAAAGGGAATGTTAGTTTATTAACAGCAGTGAAAGTAAAAGAAAGATTAATTAATAGCGAGACTAATGTAGTGACTATTGATGATGGGTTTAAATGGCTTGAATTCTATCCGGAAGATAATAAAAATATTGCTGCAAGTGTTTGTATAAATAATAAAAATGAAATTTTAGAGTGGTATTTTGATATTGCAAAAGATAGTTCTTTAACTGATGAGGGAGTACCTTATATTGAAGATTTATATTTAGATGTTATTCTTACTCCAAATGGAGAGATAAAACTGATAGACCAAGAAGAATTGCAAGAAGCATTAGATGAAAAAATTATTGTACAAGAGGAATTTGATTTAGCATATAAAGTAGCAAATAATCTTATGAATCAGTTACAAGGAAAACTTGATAAAATTATTGATTTTACAAATAAATATTTTGACTTATTAAATAATGAAGAAAGGAAATACTTATGAAATTAGTCAAAATTCCAGAAGATAAATATTATGATTATAGGATTAAAGCAATGTTTGAATGCTATAAATGGGATCCACAATTTTGTGATAGCAATACTTTAGCAAAATATGTTTTAGTACTAACGAAAGAGGAAAATGAAGAAATTGTAAAACTTACTGAGAAGTTAGATAAAGAGACTAGATTAGCGGAAGAATATTTAAATAAGCATATTAAAATTGTGAAAAAGTTGTTGCTCCCCAAAAAAATTATAGAACAAATACCTAATATGCAAAATTATGATAAAACCCAAAACATTAGACTTATGAGATATGACTTTCATCCAAACACAGATGGTAAGTGGGTTGTGACAGAAGTAAATAGTGATGTGCCAGGTGGCTTTGCAGAAAGTTCGTTATTACCAAATTTAGCTCGTGAAATTATTAATAAGCCTGAATTGGAATATAATTCATTTGGAAACAGGATGATAGATGCTATAAATAATGCATTAAACAAAAAGGGAACAATTATGATGGTGCATTGTACATGCTTTAGTGATGATAGACAAGTTATGCAATACATGGGAGATGAGTTGAAAAAAGAAGGCTATAATGTAATTTATGGAGCAGCTGATCATATTAAATTTACAGAAAAAGGGGCCTATTGTATTTTAGAAAACAACCAAGAAAATATAGATTTAATATTTAGATTTACTCCATTAGAATGGCTTATTCAAATGAAACCATTTAGATGGGATGGATATTTTAAAAGTTTGACAAGGGCTTGTAATCATCCTATTAGCATATATGCACAAAGTAAAAGATTTCCTTTCGTTTGGAACGATTTAGAAAAAGCAGGAATTAATATGGATACATGGAGAAGCTTGCTTCCAGAAACAGTGGAAGTAAAAGACTTAGGTCTACGACAAGGGTTTATATTTAAACCTGTGTATGGTAGGGTAGGTGAAAGAATTTCAATAGAAGAAGCATGCAAAGGTGATGAATATATAAAAATTTTACAGGATGTAAAAAAACATCCAAAACAATATTTAGCACAAAAAAAATTTCAGAGCATGCCATTAAAGTATGATAATGAAGAATATCATATATGTATAGGCTCATATACAATTGAGGGTAAACATGCAGGATATTATGCACGAATGAGTCCATATCCACGAATTGATTCATATTCAGCAGATATTCCTGTATTGATTGAAAAATAAAAAATATAAGAGTGTGAGTAAAATATGAACGGAAAAGAAATATATAAGATATATGCACCTGTTGGTACAAAATGGGTTGAATGGATAAAGCCGATTTCATTTATCTCTATTGATACATATAATAGAGAACCAATTGGTAATTGGATAGACAGAAAGATACTGTTTTTAGAAAAATATAAAAAAGATACTGCTATATTTGTTGATTTGCTAGGTAAAGAAAGTATAGAATTTGCTATAGCATTAGCTAGAATTGGTTATAGACCAATACCATTATTTAATGGAACTGATGAACAACAAGGGGCACAAGCTATAATAAATACAAGTCAAATTGAGAGTTCTTTAATAAACGGAAGTGAAAAACTAAAAAACATAAAAATAAAAAATGACGCAAATCCAGTATTCATATTGGATAGTTTTCGAACTAATAGATATAGGGCAAAAGAATCAATATTTGATAATAGTTGGGATTTGTATAAACATGATATTCCATCAATTGAATGTTTTAGTAAAAATAATATAAAAAAAATAATAGTTGTAGGAAATAAAATACAACGAGACTTGAAAAAAATTTTTCTTGAATTTCAAAATAAAGGAATTGAAATTTATTTAACAAATGGATATTCTATCGCAAAAAAGGTTGTATTGAAAAAAACATTAAAAGAAAGATTAGAGAAAGAAGAATTATAGAAAATGGTTGAATTCAAAAATAAAATTGTACAATTTGGATTTGGTGCAGTCGGAAAAAGTTTTTTTGAAAAAGCTTCTAAAGAAATAAAATTTGATAAAGAAAAATATTTTGTAATTTCTAGAGATAAACTTGAATATACATATTTTCTTGAACTTGGTGGAAACATAGGAAATTTTATTGTTGCAGATATTAACAAAGAAAATTTTCAAAAAGTGTTTTCAAAATATTTATCTGAAGGAGATTTTTTAATTGATTTTGCTGATAGTGTAGGAACAAGGGATTTTGTACAATGGTGTGCAAATAGAAATGTTATGTATTTAAACACAGGAGAAACAGATTGGGAAGATAATTGGTATAGCATTTTTGAAGAAAATTTAAAAAAGAACGAATTACGTAGTCAAGTAAAACAAAATAGTAATGTAAATAAATATCCTATAGTATTGCAACATGGTAATAATCCAGGATTGGTGTCACATTTTGTTAAAGCAGGAATTGAATATATTGTTAAAAAGCAATTTAAAAATAATGAAAGATTTTGTAAATTACTAAAAGAAAATACATTTAATGAACTTGCTAAAGAATTAGATTTGAAAGAAATCCATGTAAATGATAATGATTATCAAGAAGTAAAAGATAAGTTTGATGAAAATAAATTATTTAGTACTTGGTCTGTTGATTCATTTTTTTTCGAAATGTTAAGCAAAGCAACTGCTAATATTGGGACTACTGAGAAAATTGACTATAAAGAAGATTGTAGTATGATAGATTTAAAAAATGGTTTTCTAGAGTTTAAAGATATTGCAATTGATAAAGTTGGAAAAACATACTATCCAAAAGGTAATTTTAAAGGTTTTGTAGTACCACATGAAGAAACAATTACAATTGCAAAATCTCTTGAGGTAAAAGATGGAGAAAAAATTATATATAGACCAACAGTTGTATTTATATATTCTCCTTGTTCATTTGCTAAAAGATATTTACAAAGTGCTAGAATAAATAATAAAATTGATTTAGATAAAATTTATCCAAAAGATACTGATGAGACACTAATAGTAAAAGGTTTTAAATATCCTGAAAGAGCAGAAATTATATATAAAGAAAAAATAAAAAAGGGGACAGAATATGTTGGAGTGTTGCTGTTAGGAAGTAATTTTAATCCAGTATGGGTTGGAAATAGAATAAAAAAGAATTTTTTATATAAAGATAAAAAGTCATCTTTCTGGCAAACTCCAACAATAACTCCTGTAGCTATGTCAGCATTAGCTGCTAGTTGTTGGATGATAAAGAATAGAGATAAGGGTGGTATATACTTTCCAGATGAGATTAATGAATATAAAGAGATAATTAGTTTTGTAGAGAAATATATTTCAAAAACAATTTATAGAACTTTTAGCAAAAAGAAAATAGAGCATAGATTAGATATTAATTTAAATAACTTACAATTGAAAGATATATTAATGTAACAATTTTTCTGTGCAATAGTATGGTTAAAGTTATAAGAAATGAAATTTCCTATAACTTTGTAAATTGTATAATAAAACTAGTCAAAAATCCTCAAGTAAAATTGAACAAATTTGACTAGTTTTTTCTTTATCTTTTTTGTGGTGAAGCTTTTAATGACCGCCACCGCCACCACCTCCGCCGGCGACCGCCACCTCCATATCCATGGCCGCCAAAGCCACCACTTCCTCGACCATGACCTCCAAATCCGCCACCTCTTGATGCTGTATGAATAGATCGACCAAGTGCTCTTGATGTTCTATGGAAATTAGCTGAATAAATATAACAGTGATTATTTAAGATAGGACTTTTATCGATATTTAATTCAACTGCACGAATCTTTATAGCTTTTACAACTTTTTCAGAAATTCCAAAAGCAGTTGCGTAAATTAAGTATTTTTCCCATAATACTAAATCATGAACTTCTTTTTCATTTATTAAGGTTTCACTATTTAAGAAATTATATAATCCATACCATTTTGCTTGTTCATTTGCACCATATTGTGTAAATAAAACTAAATTGCTAGACTTGTATGTTAGATAAATGTTTCGCCATAATAGAGTAATACCAAGTATTGTGTACGCACCAAAAGCTAATGACATTGGTGTAAAATAAGAAAATAAGTTTACTATAATTAGTAATAATAAAGCTAAATTAAAGCTTGTTTTTGCACTTTTCATTAATTCTTTTTTTGGAATGTCATAATCTGCTTGTTGAAAGTATCCTGACATGACACCACTTTCTAATGCTGGTTTCTTTTCTATATCTTTTATAAAAGAATTTGTATATTCAAAATCATTATCAATACATATTTGTAGTCTATTTATTGTAATTGAATTATTATAAACTCTTGAGTGTCTTTCTAATAGTTCTAGATAAAGCCTTTCTGATGTAGTTAATGGCTCTAGAACAGCACCAGTATTTTTGTTGATTGTTGTATAAATGGGCTCTGGTGAATAATTAGGTGAATCTATAGAATCTGGAACAGTTGAGCTAGTATATAAAGGTTCCAGAGAAATTATAGTATTATCATTAGACCAATCTTTAGAACTATCGACTTTATTAATTTTTACATATTGTTTTCTCGCTAAACTAAGTAATATTGCTGCATATTCTTCTTGCTTTTCTTGATTCTCATTAAAAGGATCTTTCATAAAAACAAGTTCTGATGCAAAAATTGGATCTAAATCGCTCGGTATATCTCTAAAATATTCATAATCTGTTTCTGGCTTGCAGAAATTATATTTTTCTTTAGTTTTCTTATATTTTTTGTGCGTACTGATTATTGTTAAGACACTGATAACAATAGATATTATTAATAATGCAATTTTATAAGTATTAATTTTTTGATTTTCTGTTTCGTAATATTCATTTTCTTCAATACATTCTTCTAAAACATTATCATTTGAATACCTGTTGTTTGGTGCATATTTAGTGAAAATATTTCTATCTTTACCGTATGCAAGTAAACAAAATTCTAAGTAACGATTGTGATAGTTAAATTTTAAATCAGATTTATCTAAATTAATAGAAAATGCATGGTATCCAGGATTAGTTAAAGTTGATTCTGTGTATGGAATTCTAGTATTAGCTGTACCAAAGGTATATGTATAGTAAGAAGACGGCATAATTTCATTTGGTATAAGAATTTGTGCTTTATATGAATTCAATTTAGTGATGCTGTCCCCAGAATACATACTTAAATATAATTCTGAACAATCTTTATATTTTAATGCAGCATTATTCATTGAATATTCTATTTTGAAAGTCATTTTTTCTCTATATGTCCAAGGTATATATATTAATAAGGATTCGTCATTATCTGGATATTTACCTGTTCCTTTGCTATGATGCCAACGCATAGTAGAATCTGGAGTATAATCTTCATCCTC
Source organism: uncultured Clostridia bacterium (assembly GCA_944388735.1). Taxonomy (GTDB): domain Bacteria; phylum Bacillota; class Clostridia; order TANB77; family CAG-508; genus CAG-269. Next base: position 10,088 of record CALXJX010000021.1, on the reverse strand, counting down.
CCAGTACATTTTGTATGTTTCTAAATATGGAATTTCTGTACCGTCAGAAAGAATTTGTGTGACTGATTTAACATCATAAGTAACTTTTAATCCGTCGACATACTCCTCTGGAAGCTCTCTCCAAAGTTCTTTATATGTATTTGACTTTGAACCTGCATGTATATCAAATGTTAAATATTCTGTAATTTCCACATTTGCTTTACCATTTGGATTATCCTGTAATATGGCAGTATAACTTACATCTGTCAAATTACAGTAATCAAACGGATTTAAGCTAAATCCATCTAGGCCAAAATCTTCAAAAGTATATCCTTCAAGTCCTAGAAATATAATAATTCCTATTAGAATTAATATAAAAGGTGCTAATGTCACAATAATTCCTTTTATACATTTTTTGACTTTTACTAAAAAATATTTAAAGTATTTCATTTCTTCCTCCAGAATTTAATTTATATGAGAAAATTATATATAATATATTATTTTTTGTAAATGATTTTTATAAAATACTTTTATAAATGTAACTACTGATGTTACTATTCACAGCTTAAAATAACAACTTAAAATATTAATATATCAACATTTTAAATAGTAACAAATACTGTTACAAACATTGCATTTATTCAGAAAAATATTGAATTTTTAAATTTATTATATTATAATTTATATATTAGTAAAATGAAATATTGTGAAGGCTATCTACAACTTATTTACATGAGAATAATGGAGGAGTATGTAGAAGTATATGAAACTATTATACAAAGAATACATAAGTAAAAATTGAAGATAAACATTTCAGTTTTATTAAAAAATAAGAGTAATAATCAGGGGAATAAAATGAAAAAAATATATAAATTATTATACATTTTTATAATAACTAGTGTATGCGGTTATGTCATTGAATTATTTTGGTCACTTATAACAAAAGGAATACTTATCAATCATTCTGCAGTAGTAATTGGACCATTTAATTTTGCACGTAAAGCAGACAAAGGAATTCCACCAAATAATAATTATGAAATTTTTTTAGATAACACATTTAATAGCAAATATTTAAAAAATATGTTTAATGATAATTGGGGATAAACACGAAAAGGAAGGTATTAAACATGAAAGTATTAGTATTGTCATGTAGTACAGGTGGGGGACACAATGCTTGTGGACATTTTTGGGATATCTGTTTCTAGTTCATTTCATAAAATAGAAAACAATCTTAATTTACCTACCAATATGGATATTGTTTTAATTACTTCAGGAAGTATGGGGTTTGGAAAAATGAAAGAAATTGTTAAATCTTTATTAAGTTACATTCCCAATATATATATTGTTGCACTTTGTGGAAATAATAAAGAACTGTATAATGAACTAAAAAAGCTGGATGCACCAAATCTTTTAGTTAAAGGGTATATAAATAATATAAATGAATATATTGCAGCAAGTACAATTGTTTTAACAAAACCAGGAGGGCTTACAAGCACAGAAGTGGGAACAATAAGGAAGCCATTGATTCATATAATGCCAATACCTGGTGTTGAAAATTATAATGCAAATCTAAATGTAGGGGAGTGATAAAATGTTAGAACTAGAAGAAAACGAAAAACAACTGCAAGAATTATTGCAAAAATTACAAGAATTGGGTGAATCCCTTTGACATATCTCGACTAGAAAAAGAATTACAAGAATTAGAAAAGCAAACTTTGGAAGAAAATTTTTGGAATGACACAACAAATTCAACAAAAATACTAAGTGAAATAAAAGATAGAAAAAATAAATGGACACAATACAATAATATAAAACGAGAATTAACCAATTTACAAGAATTAACAGATTTAGTAAAAATGGAGTTTGACGAAGAATTAGCAAAAGAAATAATAAAAAACACTAAAAAAGCGAATAAAGAAATAGAGAAATTGGAAGTTACAACATTATTATCTGGAAAATATGATAGAAATAATGCAATAGTAACTATTCACCCAGGTGCAGGAGGAACTGAATCTCAAGATTGGGCAGAAATGTTGTATAGAATGTATATTAGGTGGGCGACTAAAAATAATTATGAAGTAAAGGAATTAGACTATTTAGAAGGAGAAGAAGCAGGCTTAAAAAGTGTAACTTTTGAAATAATTGGAGAAAATGCTTATGGATATATGAAATCTGAAAAAGGTGTACATCGTTTAGTTAGAATATCACCTTTTGATAGTGGAGGAAGAAGGCACACATCATTTGCATCTGTTGAAGTTCTACCAGAGATAACTGATGATATAGAAATTAATATTAATCCAGATGATTTAAGGATTGATACTTATAGAGCTTCTGGTGCAGGAGGACAACACATAAATAAGACTTCGTCTGCTGTTAGAATTACACATATTCCTACTAACATTGTAGTAGCATGTCAATCAGAACGTTCTCAAATTCAAAATAGAGAAACTGCTATGAAAATGTTAAAATCCAAACTGTTAGACCTTAAAGAAAAAGAACAAAAAGAAAAAATTGAAGACTTAAAAGGAGAACAAATGGATATCGCATGGGGGAGTCAAATACGTTCTTATGTTTTTTGTCCTTATACAATGGTAAAAGATCACAGAACAAATTATGAAGTAGGTAATGTTGAATCAGTTATGAATGGTGAAATAGATGATTTTATGGAAGCATATTTAAAAGCCAATATTAAATAGTAAGAATTTATACATCTATTACACGACACACTCGAAGCTTTTTCAAGAAATCATTCTTCCACCATTGACCTTCTGAATTGTTACCATTTTTTAAGTGCCTTCATTATTACTATTGATTCTATAACTATAATGTGGTATATTAATATAGATAACTATTGTATAATACTGAAAAAAGAAAGGGAGAACAATATGGAAAGAATAACTTCTATAATTCCACACAGTATACTTCGGAGAATAAGGGAGGATGAAAATGTAATTGAAGTCTATGACCTGAAAAAAGGTTATAAACCGACATTATATGTTGTCCTTTCTAAAAGCAAAGAAGATCAGTTGTTCTATTACGAAGTGATCTCTTATGGAGACCAAGAGATTACGAATTACCTTAAAGAAATACACGGTAATTCGTTTCTAATGGAAAGAGTATGCAAGGAAATTACTTGCATACTAAAACAGTTTTTCGCAGAAAATTGCGAAGAAAAAATTTCAAAAATAATAATTGGTGACTTAGTGATTGATTCACCAATAGAAAAGGCAGAAGAAGCCTTAATAGCAGAATTGAATACGTTTTTTTCAGTAGAGGAAAAAGAGGCATAGTCCTCTTTTTCCTTTTTCTTATACAATAAGATAATAAATAAAATATCAATTCTAAATTTAATAACATATAATATAAAGAGCCATATTTAGAATTAGATAAGGTTTCATTATTTTATGCAAAAAGAGGTGTCAGGAATGGACACGATAGTTTTAAAATTTGGAGGCAGTTCTGTTGCAGATAACGAAAAATTAAAAATAGTAGCTAACAAAATTATTCAATTATACAATAAAAATCATAATATAGTAGTTGTTGTATCTGCACAAGGAAAAACCACAGACAAATTAATAAAAGAAGCCCAAGAATTATCAAAGCATACTGAAGATAGAGAAATGGATATGTTACTTAGTGCTGGAGAACAAATGTCTACTGCAAAGTTAAGTATTTTACTTAATGAGTTAGGTTATAAAGCTATATCATTAACTGGTTGGCAAGCTGGAATTTACACAAACAATACTAATCAGAATGCACTAATTGAAAGTATTGATACATCTAGAATCTTAAAAGAATTAGGTCAAGGAAAAATTGTTATTATAGCAGGCTTTCAAGGAATTAATGAAAACATGGATATCACAACATTTGGAAGAGGAGGATCAGATACTACAGCAGTTGCAGTTGCAGCAGCACTAGATGCAAAAAATTGTTATATTTTTTCAGATGTAGATGGAGTATACACTACAGATCCCAATAAAATAAAAGATGCTCAAAAGTTGTCGGCATTATCTTATGAAGAAATGTTGGAAATTTCAAGTGAAGGGGCAAAAGTACTTCATAATAGGTGCATAGAAATAGGTAACAAATTTAAAATACCGATTATTACAAAGTCAACTTTTAATAATAAAGCAGGAACAATGGTTTCTGATATTATTGAAGAAAACACTACTAAAAGTATTGTAAAAAAAGACATTTCCAGAATTTCTATTATCGGTAATGGTATTATTAGAAATATAGAAAATATAAAAAAAGTTATTCAGTTTATAGATAATAATAAGTTAGAGATTTTAGAGCTTAATGTTTCAGAGAGTAAAATTTCTATTGTTTTTAAAAATATTATAGATGATGAAATTTTAGATAAACTTCATAATTTATTAATTTCAAAAAATCCAACTCAATAAGAGCTGGATTTTTTGAAATTAATGGATTTACTAAAAAAGTTCAAATCAAAACAAATGTAAGATAAAAGACTTTAAAAACTGCTAGGAAAAACATCTCTAATTCCACTTGAATCGATTTCAAAAACAAAATCAGAATTTAGAATTTCTATTTGTGAACAAATATTATTCAAAAGTAAATATTCTCTAAATTTTTCTCTTACTTTTGCTTCTCCATGCGTAATTAAAATAGAATTAGTATTTTTACCTTCTAACATCTTTTTTAACTCATCTCTTTTGGCATGTAATGAAATTTCCTTACTAATTTCTACTTGACATCTTTTAGTTATAGGTTTTCCAGCAATTAACATATTACTTCCTATAGGAGTATTTAATAATTTAGTGGCTATAGAGCTTGGATCACAGTAACCTGTTAATTGTATCAAAATATCATCTCGTGAAATAGCTTTTTGCACAAACTTTCTTATACCTCCTGCATCTGCCATTCCGCTTGGTCCTATTATGACATTAGGTTTAGAGTCATCAAAAAGTTTGATAATATCTTGTGAAGTTTGATGACCTTTTAACATATAAAAATTTTGGGGAATGAAGTTTTTCATTTCCGATTTAATACCCAAATCTGTATACTGAAATCGCTTTGTTGCCTCTTGTGCAATACCTCCGACCAGATAAAAATTTGTATTCTTAGGAAATAAGTTTCTTTTTTGCCCACATTTTAATAAGTATAGGACCTCTTGAGTTTTGCCTATTCCAAAAGTAGGAGAAATTACATTTTTACCATTCCACAATGCTTTATTTATATTTTCTAATATACATGGATAAAACATTGAATCTGTTGAGTCAACATCCCCATAAGTAGATTCACAAATGATTGCAGAATATGGGTAAGAAGAATCATCTTCTAATTGAACTTTTTCAATATCGAAAAAGACATTTTTTTCTTTGTAATCACCTGTAAATAGAAGTTTAATATCTTCTCCACTAGGATCATGAATAATAACTTCTATACTAGATGCACCTACAAGATGACCATTTTTCTTAAAAATAACACTTATGCCTTTCATGGGTTTAAGCATCTTATTAAATGGAACACCTACCATAAGTGAAAATGTTTTGTAAAGGTCTTCTTGGTCATAAATAGCAGTATCTGTACATTTACTATTTATTTTGTATGCATCTCTTAAAGGAATATCAATTAGATTATAGGTAGGAAATGACATAAAAATGTTCTTATTATAACCTTGTTTCACCAATAAAGGTAATAGGCCGACATGGTCTAAATGTGTATGAGTAACTAGAACAAAATCAATTTTTTCAGTATTAAATGGAACAGATTCGTTCAAAAGATTCTGATTATCTTTTTGTCCTTGAAATGCACCACAATCTACTAAAAACCGAATTGTTTTTTTGTTGGAAAGATATGCTGTAACTAGAGAACACGATCCTGTAACATCATCACTCCTGCTATAAATATGAATATATGGAGTACTTCTCATTGAACTCATATTAAATCCTCCCTTTGGTTAAATTAATGCATTTAACCATTAAATACAGTATTTATAAGTTACATAAAAATATTATTACATTTTTCTTGTATTGTCAATAAAAATGTATAATTTACCAAATTTTTAAAAAATATTTACCAGAAGTTCAGTTTGTGGTATAATAGACATAACTTGTAAACAAGTAATATGTTGCGAATGTATAGGGAGGACTTATATGAAAAACAAAAACTATCGGGATTCAAGAAAAAAGCATGAAACGTTAGAAAAATTGAACAGAAAAAAGGCAGAAGGAGTAAAATTTGTAGTTTGGACAATTCCAGATGATAAAGTATTGAAAAAAATACAAGAAAATTTTGAAGTAACCGAACACGATATTATCATAAAAACAAAAAGATTTTATGATAATAAATCTTTGAATAATAGTTTACTTCGAGGAATTAATTATTCAGCAATCAGGAATATACATTCTATTGTTATGCCTTTTAAATCAAAAACGATAAATACCTTAAAAATGAATCACGTGGAATTTAAGATAAGATATAAAATTTTTTTATCTTAAAGTATTACTAAAATTTATAACGCAACCAAAAAGAGCTTGGATAATACTATTCCGAGCTCTTTTTGAACTTACAAATTTATCTTTTATAAAAAAATATAATTCTATTAAAACATTTAAAATTCGTATTTTTTAGTTCTAAGTAAGACAACCTTAGAATATATATAAATATGAACAAAATATATTTGCAAAACTAAAAATTTCGATACACAGATGTGTAAAAATAAAATGGAAATAGGAGAGTGGAGATATGACAATTGATGAAAGGAAAAGTATAAATACAGGAGTTATTCAAAATTTAATACTAGAAAACAGGAGCAAACTAAGCATTTCAGGAGTATTAGATGTCTTAAGTTTTGATGATCAAGTAGTTGTAGTAGAAACCGAATTAGGCTTATTAACTGTGAAAGGTGATAATATTAGGATAAATAAATTAAGTATTGATACATCGGAAATAATCGTAGAAGGGGAAATTTCTTACTTGGCATATAGTGATAAAGATGTAGAAAAAAATAAATCAAGTTTTATGAGCAAAATTTTTAAATAGGGAGGGAATATGATTACAAATCAAGCTTATTTATTTCTTATATTCATACTTAATGGCTTAATAATAGGATTTCTATTTGATTTCTTTAGAATATTGCGAAAAACAATAAAGACAACTGATTTTGTAACATATATTCAAGACTTTATATTTTGGATTTTAACTGGAATAATAATATTATACTTTATTTTCACTTTTAATAATGGTGAAATTAGATTATTTCTATTTTTAGGAATATTAACAGGTGTATTAATTTATATGTTGCTTTTTAGCAATTTTATTATAAAAATAAATGTAAAAATAATAAATTTTGCAAAAAAAATATTAGAAATTCCAGTCAAATTAATAATCAAGATTATACGAAAAATATTTTTTAAGCCTATTGCATTTTTTATAATAAATATTAAAAAATCTACAAAAAACATTACAAAAAAAATATTAAATCCTAAAAAAATGTAAAATTCAAAAAATAAAAGAAGGATTTTTGTAAATAATGTAGAAAAATATAATTGTAGATTATTTCACAATAATACTATACATTTGAATTGGAGAGAAAACAGATGAAAAAAAATAAAAAAATTTACAAAATTATATTAATATTAATTATTGGAACTTATGCAGTTTTCACACTAATAAATCAACAAAAAATGTTAAATCAATATACATCTAATGCTGAAGACTTAGCTCAAGAAATACAGGAAGAGCAAGAGACTAAAGAAGAACTTGCTCAGAAAAAAGATAATGTAGATTCTTTAGAATATATTGAACAAATGGCAAGAGAAAAATTAGATATGTATTATCCAAATGAAAGAGTATATATAGATGCAGGAGTATAAATAAAAATTATATTCCTTTTTTTTCCAAAATTCATTTATTTTTTAAAAATTTTATGTTATAATACATATATTATCATTAGAATTCGTTAAAATTCTTAAAAATCCCCATTAAAAAATATTAAATTAAGTAATAATTATAATAATAATTGTAATAAAGGAGGGCTTTATGTCAAATTTAGAAAATATGACTTTAGCAGAATTAAAAAAAATAGCTAAAGAAAACAATATAAAAAATATTTCAAAATTAAAAAAAGATGAATTAATTACGATGATTGGTCAAATAGTTGGAGAACAGAGTGAAAAAGATATCAATAATAATTCTGGAAATAATAATTTTGAGAATAATGTAGAGACTAAGAAAAATATTAATGAAACAAATATTGAAGATGAGAAAAAAGAAATTTCTGAAAGACAATATGATGAAAATGGAGAACCTATAATTGATTATAAACTAACAAACGAAGGTGATGAAATAGTTGAAGGAATTCTTGATATATTACCAGATGGCTATGGATTTTTAAGAGATGAAAATTTTATGTCTAGTGAAAAAGATGTATATATTTCTATGGTTCAAATTAGAAGATTTAAGTTGGACACAGGAGACATAATAAAAGGAATTTCAAGATTTCGAGAAGGAGAAAAATTTCCTTCATTGATATTTGTTGGAGAAGTAAATGGTGAACATCCTGAAAAAGCAATGAAAAGAAAAAGATTTGATGAATTAACACCAATCTATCCAAATAAGAGACTAAAATTGGAAACAGACCCAAAAGATTATGCTACAAGAATAATAGATTTAATGTGCCCAATAGGAAAAGGGCAAAGAGGAATGATTGTAGCACAACCTAAAGTAGGAAAAACAACATTGCTAAAGAAAGTTGCAAATAGTATTACAATTAATAATCCAGAAGTAAAGTTAATTGTATTATTGATAGATGAGAGACCAGAAGAAGTTACTGATATGAAACGTTCAATAAAAGGAGATGTTATAGATTCAACATTTGATGAATTACCAGAGCATCATGTTAAAGTAGCTGAAATGGTTTTAGAACGAGCAAAAAGACTAGTAGAACAAGGAAAAGATGTAGTTATATTGTTAGATAGCATTACTAGATTAACAAGGGCTTATAACCTAGTAATTCCGTCTTCTGGAAGGACATTATCAGGAGGTATAGATCCAGCCGCATTGCATAAACCAAAAAAATTTTTTGGAGCAGCTAGAAATATTGAGTTTGGTGGAAGTTTAACAATTTTAGCTACAGCTTTAATAGAAACAGGCAGTAGAATGGACGATGTTATTTTTGAAGAATTTAAGGGAACTGGGAATATGGAAGTTCATTTAGATAGAAAATTGTCAGAAAGAAGAATTTTCCCAGCTATTGATATTAATAAGTCAGGTACAAGACGTGAAGACTTATTGTTAACTCCAAAGGAAAAGGATACTGTTTTTGCTTTAAGAAAGGCTATGAATAGCATGCCTGTCGCAGATGTTACTGAACAGGTGATTAGTCAAATGACTCAAACTAAAAATAATGATGAGTTTATAGAAAAAATGGATACATATTTAAGAAGATTTAAATAGAATATTATTGAAGAGAAAGGCCAAGTTTATCCACTTGGTCTTCTATAATTGCTCTTTAATTTTGTTTTCTAGTGTTTCTAAATTATAAAACGCTTGTACAGGTATTCTTAATAAATTTATATTGGTTTGTTTGAATATTTCATTTATGAAATTATCTCTTTTTATTCTATTATTTTTGTTGTGAGAACTGTCGTCTAGTTCTATACATAGTTTTATTTTTCCATTATTTTCAGTTATGACAAAATCTATACTTTTAATTTTTATTTTGTTGAAATCTTTATATTCTTTATTTTTTATTATTTGATATAATGAGACTTGTGCAAATATTGTTAAATCTAATTTATCTGTAATTTTTTTTAGTTGTTTATAAAATTTTAATTCATTTCTTGTCATTAGATATTCTTTTTTTTCGTATAATGCAATATTTATATTTTCTTTTTCATTATTTTCATTTATATTAAATTTATTTAATATTATATTTATTCCTAATAATATTATTATGATTATTAATATTGTATATCATTATATCAACCCCTTATAACAGTATTTTACCATAATTTATAATAATTGTAAATTATTGACGTAATATCTTTGCTATGATATTTTATTCGTAAATTTACAAAGTAAATTCCAAATGCAATATATAAATAAGGAAATAACATTTACACAAAATATAATTTGTAAGA
>CALXJX010000020.1 GCA_944388735.1 uncultured Clostridia bacterium | reverse complement strand
AGGGATCTCAAAAATCAAGAAACAAAGTCAGTTCAAGATTTTAATGAAGAGGAATCCTACTAAAAATTTATGCTATCTATCGCAAATGTAATTATTGACAATTTTATCTTAGTTACTGTATAATTATACTATCTAAGGAGAATTTATTATGAAACAAGAAATATTAAAACCAAATTATAATCATAGTATTTTAAATCTAATTACCTCTATTCTAAACAATTATGGCGCAAAAAATAATCATGATACATTACCAGTCCTGGATAAAATACTAGAAAAAAAGTATAAAAATGTCGTACTTGTTATATTAGATGGAATGGGTACAAATGTATTAAAATCAGTTTCTGAAAATGGAATATTTTCAAATCATACTATTAATACTTTAACATCTGTATTTCCTTGTACAACAACAGCAGCATTAACAACTTACTATTCAGGAAAAGCACCTATAGAAACTGGTTGGATTGGATGGTCTCAATATTTTAAAGAATATGGACGTGCTATAGATATGTTGCCATATATAGACTCATATACAGGAGAACAATTACCAAGAGATAAATTTGATGTATATAAAGATTTAGAATATATTACGACTTATGAACAAATTGAAAAAGCATCGCCAAATGTTAAAACATTCGAAATAAAACCAGCTCATTGTGAAATGAAAACCGAAAAATGTATTCATATTCATAGCTTAGAAGGTTTTTGTGATTCAATTGAAACTTTGTGCAGAAATAATGAAGATAAATATGTATTTGCATATTTCGATTCCCCTGACAGCATAAATCATAAATATGGATGTGATTCTAAAGAAACTAAAGAATTTATTTTAAAAGCCGAAAAACTATTTAAAAAATTAGAAAATGCTTTAAAAGGAACTGATACTTTAATAATCATGTCAGCAGACCATGGTCATAACAATATTCATAAAACTTTTAATATGATCGAATTACATGACTTACAAGAATGCTTATATATACCACCTTTTTTAGAACCTAGATTTATATCATTTTTTGTAAAACAAGATAAAAAAGATATATTTGTATCAAAATTTAATGAAAAATTTGGAGAAGACTTTATTTTATATGAAAAGCAAGAATTTTTAAATAGCCATTTAATGGGATATGGAACTCCTCATAGAAAAGTTGATGATTTTATAGGTGACTATATTGCAATATCTGTATCTGATGTAGAAATAAAATTAGGAACATATATGTCCAAAGATAGCAATCTAAAATTATCAGACCATTGTGGATTAACTAAAAATGAAATGGAAGTTCCATTAATTGTTTTTGATCTAAAATAAGAATAGAAGCTATTTCAAAAATAAGAACTAATATATTAATTATTAAGGAAAGGAATTTGTAAAAATGAAAAATGAATTAATTTTAATATTAGATTTCGGAGGGCAATATAATCAACTAATTGCTCGTAGAGTAAGAGAATGTAATGTATACTCAGAAGTTGTTCCTTACAATATTTCTTTAGAAAAAATCAAAGAAAAAAATCCAAAAGGAATTATATTTACAGGAGGGCCTTCTAGCGTGTATGGTAAAGATGCACCTAGATGTGCAGAAGGATTATTTGATTTAGGTATACCTGTGTTAGGAATATGTTATGGTATGCAATTAATGACATATTTATTAGGAGGAAAAGTTGCAAAAGCAGAAAAAAGAGAATATGGAACAACTGATGTTTCTATTGATAATAATTCTTTATTATTCCAAGGTTTTGAAAAACAAAATGGATTTTTAATGAGTCATACTGATTTTGTTGAAAAAGTTCCAGAAGGATTTAAAAATATTGGCTCTACCCTATCTTGCCCTAATGCTGCAATGGAAAATACAAAAAAGAAATTATATGGTATTCAATTTCATCCAGAAGTCAATAATTCTGTTAATGGAACACAAGTAATTAAAAACTTTTTATTTAATATATGTGGTTGTACAGGAGATTGGATAATATCTTCATTTGTTGAAGAAAGTATTGCAAAACTAAAAGAAAAAATCGGAGATAAAAAAGCATTATGTGCTTTGTCAGGTGGAGTTGACTCATCTGTTGCTGCTGTTTTATTATCAAAAGCTATTGGAAAAAATTTAACTTGTATTTTTGTTGACCATGGACTTCTTCGTAAAAACGAAGGCGACGAAGTTGAAAATATTTTTCGAAATCAATTTGATATCAATTTAATTAGAGTTAATGCCAAAGATAGATTTTTGAGTAAACTTGCAGGTGTTACTGACCCTGAAAGGAAAAGAAAAATTATTGGTGAAGAATTTATAAGGGTTTTTGAAGAAGAAGCTAAAAAAATCGGAACAGTTGATTTTCTTGTACAAGGAACAATATATCCTGATGTAATTGAAAGTGGATTAGGAAAAAGTTCTGTTATAAAAAGTCATCATAATGTAGGTGGATTACCTGACTATGTAGATTTTAAAGAAATTGTAGAACCATTAAGAGATTTATTTAAAGATGAAGTTAGACAAACTGGTTTAGAATTAGGAATTCCAGAAAATCTAGTTTTTAGGCAACCTTTCCCTGGACCTGGTTTAGCTATTAGAATAATCGGAGATATTACTGATGATAAATTAACTATTCTGAAAGAGGCTGATAGTATCTTTAGAGAAGAAATTACAAATGCAGGATTACACAAAAGTATCAATCAATATTTTGCAGTATTAACTAATTTAAAGTCTGTTGGTGTTATGGGGGATGAAAGAACTTATGATTATACTATAGCATTAAGAGCTGTTGAAACAACTGATTTTATGACAGGTGTATGGAGTAAAATTCCTTATTCTGTTTTGGAAAAAGTTTCATCAAGAATTGTAAACGAGGTTAAACACGTAAATAGAGTGGTTTATGATATTACTTCTAAGCCACCAGCAACTATTGAATGGGAGTAAAAAAGTGCAGATGATTTCTGCACTTTTTTCTCGCTAATTTCTTTCAAAAATACTCTTAAATACTCCTTGGTCAATTAAACTAGCAAAAATGTTTTTAATAATAATTAAAACAATCGGTCCAATTAATAAACCTATAATGCCAATAAATTTAAACCCTGTATACATAGCAATTAAAGTAAAAATTGGGTGTACTCCTATATTTTTGCTGACTAATTTAGGTTCTAAAACTTGTCTTGCAATTGACATTATTATTAATAAAACAATAATAGCAATACCTAAATTTATATCACCATTTACAGCACAAATAATAGCCCAAGGTATCATAACTGTAGCAGATCCCAAAATTGGAAGAGCATCAACAAATCCTATAAATAAAGCCATTAATAGTGGATATTGAATATTAAAACCTGTAAACTCTAAAATATACAATCCTATTAAAGAAATCACGAAAGAAACTAATACTAAAGATGCTTCAGCTTTTAAATATCCACCTAATGTAGAAATCAAATCTTTTAGATGCCTTCCTATTCTCATTACCCAAACTTTTGGTAAATGATGCTCTATTTGGTCAATTATATAAATTTTATCTACACAAATGAAATATAGAGCTATTATTGTAATTCCAAAACTAATTGCGATAGAAGGAATGCTAGTAACTATATTTATAAGTCCTGTCAATCCATTTCTTAGCCAATTTGAGGCTGTTTCTAGTATATCCCCTGTAGAATTTTGAATTACTTGTAAAACTTCTTCTGACAAATGAATTTTGTCAAAATTAAATTGACTTATTAATCCTTGAAACTGTATGTAAAATTTGTCAAAATAATCATTTAAACTTTGTAATAAACTAGAAGATTCAGAAAATAATGTTATTAACCCCCATGCAAGTAGTCCTAATATAATTACAAAAACTAATACAAATATTATAATAGAACTTGTCCTTCTTGTTAAATTAGTTTTTCTCATAATAAATTTTATGGCAGGCTCTATTATTAATGATATAATAAATGCAACTAAAAAAGGCATATAAAAAATTGATAATTTTAATGCTATACACAAACCTAAAAAAATTAATAAAACATATACAATGTTTTTAATTACCTTTGTCCAATATTGCATATTAATAATCATTATTGCCCTCCTACTTTTATTATATGTAAGAGGGCAAATTTTATTCAGCTTTTATTCAGCGTTTTTTGCTTGACTATTGCAATCGCATATATTTTCTATTGTTGTACAAACTTCTGTCTTTCCTAACTCATTATCAAACTGTGCTAAATCTCCTAGAGTTAAAATTCCAACTACTTTATTGTTAGAGTCACATACAGGTAATCTTCTTATTTGATTAGTAGCCATTTTGTTTTCAGCATTTTTCATATCTTCATCTTCTGTACAAGTACATACATTACAAGTCATAATATCACTTACAGGTGTTTGTTTAACATCTTTATCATTTGCTATACTTCTTAGAAGAATATCTCTATCTGTAACAATCCCGCAAATTTTGTTATTATTATCACAAACAGGAACACATCCTATATGATTGCTACTCATTAATTTTGCAACTTCATTAATTTTTGTTTCTGGTTTTACGCAACATACGTCATCACACATACATTCTTTAACTTTCATCATTATTACCACCTTTCAAAGTTTTTTCATGTTTAGTATTTGCAAAATTAAATTATATATTCTAATTTTTATTGTAACAAATGTTAAAATTTGCCATTTTTTATATGTTCTTTTCATAAATATCATTAAAATCATTTCCGTAAGCTCGTGGCATCATTGGTGGTCTTGGATTATTACCTGGCCCTCCTGGAAAAGGTGGTCTTCCTGGAAATGGCGGTCTTACAGGCGGTCTGTTATCAGGAAAATTAGGTCTATTAATAAGTTCTCTTAGCAACAAGATTTTAATCAAATCTCTCAGTCCCCTATTTATAGGTCTTGAACTTCTATTTTCTTTAAGGTCACTCGCTTTTTGTTCAATTCTAGTTTTAGTCTCCGGTTTAGCAATATTTCTATTTTCCGCATTTTTTTGAACCTGATTATTTAAATTGATATTAACATTTATTTCGTTATTATCATTCTCAATTGAAAAATATATTTCATCAGTTAAATTTTCTATCAATTCTCTAGTTACAGGTTGATTATTAGAACTACATGCCTTTTTTATCATGGGATATACTAGTTTATAAATTTCAGGATAGCAATCTTCCAACTCTGAATTTACTTGACTTTGCACATAATTTGCAGTTTGCATACTTGCAGGGATATAAGAATAATTCGGTATCGAGTTTTGTTGTTGAGGATATCCTAAAATATTTCTTATGTATTCTTCATATAAATTTTCAAACATAAAAAAACCTCCTTACATATTTATCCTATTTTATGCAAAAAGGTCTTAAACTGTGAATTTATACATAGTAACAATTCAGAGGTCAATGGAGGAAGAATGATTTCTTGAAAAAGCTTCGAATGTGCCGTGGAATAGATGTATAAATTCTTAATTGTTGCGATACATCTTATATTTGTATTAAACTAATTATTTATTATTATAATTCATTTACCAATTTTTTAAATTGTTCTCCCCTATCTGCAAAATTTTTAAACATATCAAAACTTGCACTTGCTGGCGAGAATAATACCACCTGACCTGGTTTAGCTATCTTTTTAGCTGTTTCAACAGTTTGTTTCAAATTTTCACACATATATATTTTTAAATCTTTTCCTTGAATTTCAAGCTCATTTTTTACAGCGTCAAAAATTTTACCTGATGTTTGGCCTAATAAAATAAGAGCTTTAACTTTTTCTACTATTGGTTTAGCAATAGGTGTATAATCTAAATTTTTATCATATCCACCTGCAATAAGAATGATATCTTCGTTGTATGCATATAAACCCGCAATAGTTCTTGTAGGAGATGAGCTAACAGAATCATTGTACCATTTTACTTTGTCAATCTCTTTTATGAATTCTAATCTGTGCTCAACTGGTTTAAACTCTTTAATAGCTTTAACTGCTGTTTCAGTATCGACTAGACTAGCAGTTGCTGCCAATGCTGTTGCAATATTTTCAAAATTATGATTTCCTCTTAATATAACATCTTTTGTATCAATAATATGCTTTCTTATTTTATCAGTACATTCCTTTATAATATTGTCATCCACTATATATCCATTATCTAATTTCTCCTTACTGCTAAAGAAAATAACTTTGCCATTTGCTTCTTTTGCACATTGTCTAGTAATATCATTATCATAATTTAAAACCAAAATTCCATTTTCATCTTGATATTTAAATATATTTTTCTTGCTATCTATATATTCCTGGTAATCTTTATGTATATTTAAATGATTCGGTGTTATATTAGTAATAACTGCAATATCAGGGCTAACAGTCATTCCCATTAACTGAAAACTACTTAATTCTAATACAAGGATATCTTCTGGCAAAATTTCTTCAAGTTTAGTAAATAAAGGAGTTCCAATATTTCCTCCTAAATGTGTATGATATCCTGCTGTTGATAAAATAGCATTTATCAAACTTGTAGTTGTAGTTTTTCCGTCACTTCCTGTAACTCCAACAACCTTGCAAGGAGCCATTTTCATTAACAATTCTATTTCAGTTGTAACAATTGCTCCTCTATCAGCTTCATGTTTCAATTCAGGTTTAGTTGGTAAACAACTTGGAGAACGAAAAATAAAATCAAAACCTTTTAATTTTTCTAAACATCTTTTTCCTAAATTAAAATCAAAACTATATGCTGTTATTTTATCCATTATTTCTTTTGATATACTATCAATGTCTCTTTCATCAAATACAGTAACTTTTGCTTTTTTTTCATGTAAGTAATCAAGCAATGGTATATTGCTTACTCCCAAACCAATTATTGCCACTTTCCTATATTTAATATATTCATTAAATTCTATTAAATTTTTATTTTCAAACATTTTTTACCTCCGTATAATCTTATATTATCATATTTTATTTTTGTTAAAATGTTCATTTATAAATTATATCTTTTGTTTCATTTTTTCCGATTTATTAAATGCTATTATATAACAAATTAATGAAAAATGAAATATATCTTGTATATTTTTTATTATTTGTGGTAACACTAAATTTGAAAATTGAAATGGAGGTGCTTTCAATGTCAAAAAAGAATAATAAAGAAAACAAAAGTAATAAGAATAACAAAAATAATCAAAATAACAATAATAATGAAAAACAAAATAATAATAACTGTAGATAGTTATTTTTGGAACGTTAGGGACACTCCAAAACGTTCCATTTTTTTTGCCATCGGGGACGGGTTCATTTGGCAATTTTTTGGCAAACGAACCCGTCCCCAATGACAATTAAATGTTATATTTTTCTCTCTTCGTATAAGTCGTATGTAAAAGCTTCTCTGCAATCTCACTTCCAGGTTTTTCCAAGAAATCTTTATAAAGTTTTTTCATTACTGGATTTTCGTGTGATTTTCTAACAATACTTCTTTCATCGATAGAATATAAAGCATCTGCTCTTAATTTTCTTACATCTACCTCTGACCTTATTTTAGAGCTTTTTATTGGCTGACCACCACCCATAATACATCCTCCTGGGCAAGCCATTATTTCAACAAATTGATAATTTGCTTTTCCAGATTTTATTTCATCTAGTATTATTTTTGCATTTGCAAGGCCACTCGCTGCTACTACGTTTATTTCTTTTCCTGCTATATTTATTGTAGCTCTTTTTATGCCTTCTCCTCCTCTTACCTGTTCAAAATCTATTTTTGCTAAGTCTTTTCCCGTTAAAGTATCTTGAGCTGTTCTTAGAGCTGCTTCCATAACTCCTCCTGTTGTTCCGAAAATCGCTCCGGCTCCGCTTGCTTCTCCCATTGGGCTATCGAAATTACTATCTTCTAGTTTTTCAAACTCAATATTTGCTTGTTTTATCATCCTTGCAAGTTCTCTTGTTGTTATAACATTATCAACATCATATAAGTCATCTTCTTTCATTTCTGGTCTTTGCCTTTCAAATTTTTTTGCAATACATGGCATAACTGAAACAACATACATTTTTGCTGGATCTAACCCTTCTCTTTTTGCATAATATGTTTTTAGTATTGCTCCAAACATTTGATGTGGTGACTTACAGCTAGATAGATGAGATAATAATTCTGGGTAGTTCATTTCTATATATTTTACCCAACCTGGACTGCAAGATGTAATTAATGGCAAATTGTCATTTTTTGTAAATCTTTCTATGAATTCATTTGCTTCTTCCATAATTGTCAAGTCTGCTCCTGTATTTGTATCAAATACTTTGTTAAAGCCTAATCTTTTTAATGCTGTAACCATTTTTCCTACAACATTTGTACCAATTGGCATACCAAACTCTTCTCCAAGTGCAACTCTAACTGCTGGGGCTGTTTGTACAATAACTGTTGTTTCTGGATCCTTTAATTTTACCCATACATCATTAATGGTTTCCTTTTCATGTAAAGCACCTGTTGGGCATGCTTCTATACATTGGCCACAAAATGTGCAATTTACATCATTTAAACTATGATCTCCGACAGTAGAAATACATGATTCAAAACCTCTATTAATACAATCAATAGCACCTATTTTTTGAACATTTTTACATGCTGCTACACATCTTCTACATAAAATACATTTGTTAAAGTCTCTTACTATTGAAGGAGATAAATCATCAACTTTATGTTCTGTTCTTTCTCCTTCAAATTCTATATTTAAAACATTGAATTTTGTTGCTAATGTTTGTAATTCACAGTTTCCAGAACGTGTACATGTTAAACAATCTTTAGCATGATTAGATATGATTAAATCTAATATTACATGTCGTGCTTCTAGTACATTTTGTGTATGTGTGTGTACTACCATTCCTTCTTCTACTGTTTGTATGCAAGATGTAGCAAATCCTCTTCTTCCCTCTACTTCTACGATGCACATTCTACAATCTCCAACTTCATTTATATCTTTTAAGAAACATAAAGTCGGAATATCGATTCCTGCTTGCTTGGCAGCTTGTAAAATAGTTGTACCTTCTTTTACTTTTACCTCTTGTCCGTCTATTGTTAATGTAATTATATTTTCTTCCATAATTTCCTCCTTTTTAATAAAATTATATTCACCTTCTACTGCTTCTTCTATCAGTTTTATCGAACTTGGATTTAATTTATTCACCTTAATTCTCCTAATTTCCAATAGCATGGAATGGGCAACTTGCTATACAAGTACCACATTTAATACATTTTTCTTGATTAATAATTCTTTTATCTCTTCCTGTTCCGTCAATAGCATTAACTGGGCAATGTTTCTGACAAAGACCACAGCCTTTACATTTTTCTTCATTTATAGTAATTTTGGCCATTGCTTTACATTCTAAAGTCTTACATTCTTTTTGAATAGCATGTTGTCTAAATTCTTCTCTAAAATATTTTAGAGTACTTACTACTGGATTTGGTGCACTTTGACCTAGACCACATATACTTGATTTTTGTATATTCGCTGCTAGTTTTTCTAGTTTATATAAATCTAATTCTTCTCCCTCTCCATTGCAGAGTTTTTCTAATATTTCTAACATTCTTTTTGTTCCAATTCTACAAGGAGTACATTTACCACAACTTTCACTTACTGTAAATTCTAGATAGAATTTCGCTAAACAAACCATACATTTTGTATCATCCATAACAATTAATCCACCTGATCCCATCATAGAACCAATTTCTTTTAAGGATTCATAATCGATAGGTGTATATAAATGTTCTTTTGGAATACATCCTCCTGAAGGTCCTCCTGTTTGAGCGGCTTTAAAATCTCTGCCATTTGGAATTCCTCCACCTATATCATAAACAATCTCTCTTAAAGTTGTTCCCATTGGTACTTCTACTAATCCAATATTATTAACATTTCCACCTAAAGCAAATACTTTTGTTCCTTTAGATGTTTCTGTTCCTATTGAAGAAAACCATTCTGGACCTTTTAATATAATTTGAGCAATATTAGCGTAAGTCTCAACATTGTTTATTAGTGTTGGCTTTCCCCATAAACCTGATTGCGCTGGATATGGAGGCTTTACTCTTGGCTGACCTCTTTTTCCTTCTATAGATTCTAATAGTGCTGTTTCTTCTCCACAAACAAATGCTCCTGCTCCCAATCTTATTTCTATATCAAAGCTAAAATCTGTTCCAAATATATTTTCTCCTAATATGCCATAGTCTCTTGCTTCGTCGATTGCTATTTGCAATCTTTTTACAGCTATAGGATATTCTGCTCTTACATAGATATATCCTTTATTGGCTCCAATAGTATATCCTGCTATTTCCATTGCTTCTAATACTGAATGTGGATCTCCTTCTAATATGCTTCTATCCATAAAAGCTCCTGGATCGCCTTCATCAGCATTACATACGACATATTTCTGTTCTCCCTCTGAGGCTTTTGTAAGTTCCCATTTCTTTCCTGTTGGGAAGCCTGCTCCTCCTCTTCCTCTTAGTCCGGATTTCTTTATTACATCTATTACTTCTTCTTGTGACATTTCTTTTAAAACTCTTTCTAATGCTCTATAACCGTCAAATGCTATGTATTCATCTATTTCCTCTGGGTTTATAACTCCACAGTTTTTTAACGCAATTCTTTTTTGTTTTTTATAGAAGTTTAATTCATCTAAACTATTAACAATTTTCCCGTCAATATCTTTGCAAAGCAGTCTTTCTACTTTTTCACCTTTTATAATATGTTTTTCGATGATTTCTTCACAGTCCTCTGGTGTAACTAAAGCATAGAATGTATCTTCGGGTCTTATGATAACAATTGGACCTTTGGCACAAAGTCCAAAACAACCTGTTTTTATAACTCTAACATTTGTTATATTCTTTTCTTTTAAAATCTTTCTAAAATTCTCTAATATTTGAGGTGATTTTGATGATGTACATCCTGTACCATGACAAACTAAGATATGTTTTTCTCTTGTATCAGCTTTTGTATTAACTCTTAAATCTAGTTCTTTTCTTTTTTCTTCTCTTATTTTATGAATCTCTTGTAATGTTTTCATATATTCCTCCTTTTGGTCCTCCTTTTAGCAATGTGTCAAAAAACAAATTTGTTATTCACCAACTTCAAGCAAGTAAAATTGTGTGCAATCATTGGAGCACAGCGACTTTCCTATTGTAGAAACAAAATGGATAGACCTATCTTTTTTAATATAAAAATATACTAATCTAATCAATATTTATATATCCTAATTTTCTTTTCTATTTAAAATTTCGTCTAGAACTTCATCTAACTTTTTAACTGTTGCTTTTCCATATACTTCGCCATTTACTGTAAATACAGGTGCTAAACCACATGCTCCAACACATCTAGTTTCGTCAATAGAAATTAATCCGTCTTCTGTTGTTTGACCTGCTCCTATTCCCAGTCTCTCTTGTAGTCTATCCATTATTTTTTGAGAACCCTTAACAAAGCATGCTGTTCCTAAGCATACAGATATACAATATTTTCCTTTTGGTTCTAATGAAAACCTCGAATAAAAAGTTACAACACCATAAATCTCGGCCATTGGGATTGATAAAAATTCTGATAATTGTTTTTGAACATCTATAGGTACATATCCATAATGTTCTTGTATTTCGTTTAACATTTGAATTAAATTGTCTTTTACAGGTTTGTATTCAGAAAATAGTTCTTTTAAAAATTTATCTTCTTTTTTACATTTTTTTTCTTTGTTTTCGTGCATATATATTCCTCCTTGTTTAATATATATTGAATAACTAAGCTAATTATATCAAATTCAATTTTTTTATACAATAGTTTTTTTAAGTTTCGACATTTTTTCAGTAGCAGTTCAGAGAGGTCGAAGGAATTATAACTTTCCAAAAGTTTTGTTTTTATGTCATTTTTTCTTGACTTTTTAATCAAAAAATGTAAAAATATATTTATAAAAAATAAAAGGAGGGTATTTTTATGTACAGTAATTACGATTTGTCAAGATATGCTAGAGGGTATGGTTCTTCAAGTTCTTTATATGGAAGTGACGACATTTTTGATGCTTTCTTTGCAGCATTTGCCGGATTCTTAGGAATTGTTATATTTATAGTAATAGTACTTGTGGTATTGCAAATTATAGGAATGTGGAAAGTGTTCACAAAAGCAGGTGAAAAAGGCTGGAAATCAATTATACCTTTTTATAATGTAGCTATATTATATAAAATTTCTGGAATGTCACCATATCTAGTATTCTTGTATTTAGGATTATTAGTGCCAATTGTAAATATCTTTGTTGCCATTGCATTTTCAGTAATTGATTTATATCAAAAAATCAATCTAATGAAGGGATTCAATAAATCAACTGGATTTACAGTTGCAATGATTATCGTTCCATTTATTACATACTTAGTACTAGGATTTGGTGATTCAAAATATGTTGGATTTGGAAATAATCCGGTTGCAGAAAATAATTCATCAGATTCTTCAAATTAAAAAACAATAGCGGGCTTTTTAAAACATTTTATCTGTTTATATAGTTTTAAAGCCCGCATTATTGTTCATACTCCCAATTTATAATTTTATTACTCTTTACTACAGTTACATTATCCGGTATATCTTTTAATACTATGCTATTTGCACCAATCTTTACATTATTACCTATTTTAATAGGTCCTAAAATTTTTGCTCCAGCCCCAACCATAACATTATTTCCTAAATCGGGGTGTCTTTTATTTTGGTCTTTTCCTGTTCCGCCTAGTGTTGCGTTATGATAAATTGTACAGTCATTTCCTATTGTTGATGTTTCCCCTATTACAATCCCCATTCCATGGTCAATAAATAGTCTTTTTCCTATTGTAGCACCTGGATGTATTTCTATACCTGTAAAAAATCTTCCTATTTGCGAAATCAGTCTTGCAAGAAAAAATAATTTATGCCTATATAAAAAGTGGCTTATTCTATAAAAGATTAATACATGAAATCCAGGATATAGTAATATTGCTTCTAGGATATTTCTACATGCAGGATCTTTTATTTGAATATTTTTTGCATCTTCATATAAATTTTTCAATATCATTTTCATCACCTATTATTAAATTATGTTTATTTTTAATTTTTGTTAAAAATTGCTCAAGAAATGATTCATATTTCAGTGACCTCTGAATTCTTATTTTTAGAATAAAATCCTATTTGTAATAAAAATTTATATATATATATTTCAAGGTTCGACAACATTTTCTTTTAGTTTATGCCTATAATTATATGACTTTTAACAAGTTTTGTTTACTGCATAAAGGAGGATGATAATTTTGAACTCAAGGTATTTATATTCAAAAATTAAAAGTGCAAGGACAAAATTCATTTCACTAATTTTGAGTGAAGAAGATTTGAATTTTGTTCTTGCTTCTGGGGCATATTGCCAAAAAATAACAGATTCAAATGTAACAAAATATCTAGTGGATGCAGAAGAATTAAAGTATCTGATATATCGTTAGTTGATTAACTACATTATATGCAGTAAACGACAAAAAGGTCTTGAAATTCAAGACCTTTAATTAATTAAATCAATTTTTCTAGCTCTTTAATCTTATCTCTAACTTCTGCTGCTTTTTCGAATTCCATATCTGCTGCATATTTTAACATTTCATCTGTTAACTTAGAAATAACACCCTTAATATCTTCATCTTTTTCCAACTTATATTCTACTTCAATATCTTCTACATTTGTAACCTTTATGCTATCTCTTACTGATTTATTAATAGTTCTAGGCGTAATATTATGTTCTTTATTATATTCTTCTTGTATTTTTCTCCTTCTATTTGTTTCACTAATAGCCTTTTCCATACTGTCTGTTAGCTCATCAGCATACATAATAACTGTTCCATCCGTATTTCTAGCTGCCCTACCAATTGTTTGTATTAAAGATCTTTCTGAACGTAAAAAACCTTCTTTGTCTGCATCAAGTATAGCTACTAAAGAAACCTCTGGTATATCTAGGCCTTCTCTTAAAAGATTTATTCCAACTAAAACGTCAAATTCTCCTAATCTTAGTTTTCTAATAATTTCCATTCTTTCTAAAGCTTTGGTTTCTGAGTGCATATAGTTTACTTTTACATCTAAACTTTTTAGATATTCTGTTAAATCTTCTGCCATTTTTTTAGTTAGTGTTGTTACTAATACTCTTTCGTGTTTTTCTACACGTATTCTAATTTGTTCTAATAAATCGTCAATTTGATTTGTTACAGGTTTAACTTCTATTTTTGGATCTAATAATCCTGTTGGTCTAATTATCTGTTCTACAACATTATCTTTGCTATGTTCTTTTTCGTATTCTGCAGGAGTTGCACTAACAAAAATAACTTGATTCATTCTTTCTTCAAATTCTTCAAATTTAAGAGGTCTATTATCAAACGCTGATGGTAATCTGAATCCATAATTTACTAAAGATTCTTTCCTTGCCCTATCACCATTATACATAGCTCTTACTTGTGGTATCGTAGCATGTGACTCATCTATTAATAATAAAAAGTCATCTGGGAAATAATCAAATAATGTATATGGAGGGCTCCCCTCTGGTCTTCCACTAATATGTCTTGAATAGTTTTCAATGCCAGAACAAAATCCTGTTTCTTTCATCATTTCCATATCAAAATTTGTTCTTTCCTCTATTCTTTGAGCTTCTATCAACTTATTTTGAGATTTAAAGTACTTTACTCTTTCTTCCATTTCTTTTTCTATTGTCACAAGAGCTCTGTCCATTTTTTCTTTGGTTGTAACATAATGTGATGCAGGTGAAATTAAGATATGTTTTCTTGTGCCTATTGCTTTTCCGGTTAATGGATTAATTTCTGTTATTTTTTCTATTTCATCTCCCCAAAATTCAACTCGCACTGCTGACTCTGATTGGTCAGAAGGATATATTTCTACAATGTCTCCTTTAGCTCTGAATGTTCCTCTTTTAAAGTCTATTTCATTTCTAGTATATTGCATTGTAATTAATTTTTTTAAGACTGCATCTCTTGATTTGTTCATTCCAGGTCTTAATGATAACATCATTTCTTGATAGTCTACAGGGTCACCTAATCCATAAATACAAGATACAGAAGCTACAATGATGACATCTCTTGTTTCAAACAATGATAGTGTTGCCGAATGCCTTAATTTGTCTATTTCATCATTTACAGAAGAGTCTTTTTCTATATATGTATCTGATTGTGGAATATAGCTTTCTGGTTGATAATAATCGTAATAAGAGACGAAATACTCAACATTATTTTCTGGAAAGAATTCTTTAAATTCGGAATAAAGTTGTCCAGCGAGCGTCTTATTGTGTGCTAACACTAGTGTTGGCTTTTGAACGTTTTGAATTATATTTGCCATAGTAAAAGTTTTTCCTGAACCTGTGACTCCAAGTAGTGTTTGAAACTTTTTTCCTTCTTTAACACCTTTTGATAAGTATTCTATTGCTTTAGGTTGGTCTCCTGTTGGTTTGTAATCTGATACTAATTTAAACATATTTCCTCCTTAAAAATTGCCGTTGGGGACGGGTTTGTTTGGCAATTTTTTAAATTTTAATTTTATGACTTTATTTTACAATTTTTTAAGTTCAATATAAAATTCAATAAATTCATCATCATTTTTCACATAGATTTTTCCATCATGTAACTCAATAATCTGCTTTGTAATTGCAAGGCCTAATCCTGCTCCGCCTGTACTAGACGTTCGTGCTTCATCTATTCTATAAAACTTGTCAAATATCTTTTCTAATTTATATTCTGGAATTTTATCTCCTTTATTTTTAAATATTACTTGTATTATATCATTTTCTTCTTTAATATCTATTTGAATTGTTGTATCTGGATAACTATAACTAATAGCATTTTTTAGTAAATTTCCAAATGCTCTTGCTAGTTTATCTCCATCACCAATAAAAGGAATTGACTTAGGTTTATTTAAAATACATTCTAAGTTTTTTTCTTGTAGCATTGGATAAGATTCTTCTACAAGTTGTTCTAATAAAAATGATAAATCAATATTTTGTTTTGTAATAGGCATTGAATGTAAATTATATCTTGTAATATCAAAAAATTGATTTGTTAGTTCTTCCACTCTTAAAGCTTTTTTTAATGCAATATTCATATATTTTTCCTGTAAGTTTTTAGGAATTTCTTTTTCATCTGTAAGTAGTGTTAGATATCCAATGATTGAAGTTAGCGGTGTTTTTAAATCATGTGCCATGTACATTATCAAGTCATTCTTTTTTTGTTCTGCATCTCTTTCATTCTTTTTTGTAATTATATAATTATATTTTATCTCATTTATTTTTTCTGCAAATTGATTAACTTCACTTGGCAATTTAATTGTTTCATTATCTTCTTGTATAATTTTATCTAGAGAATTATATACTTCATTGATGCTATCAACATATTTGGAAATAAATCTGTATATTATAATCGACATAACTATAACTATATAAATATACATAACTATATCTCTATTATATACTATCCAAGAATATAAGTTATAATTTAATCTTGCCACTAATTCAGACAGTATGTCCTCAAAAAACAAAGCTAATATAAAATATATTATTATAGAAATTATAACAGCAATTAATATGTTTCCTAGTAGTTCAATACATATTTTTATTTTCTTTTTTGTTAAATTATTAATTTTCAACTTTGTATCCCACTCCCCATACTGTTTTTATAAATTTTGGATTCTTTGAATCTTCTTTTAGCTTTTCTCTTATTCTTCTTATATGTACCATTACTGTATTATTGCTATCAAAGTATTTTTCTTTCCATACTTTTTCGAATAATTCTTCTGAACTTATTACTTTTCCCCTATTTTCTACTAAATAAAATAGTATATCAAACTCTAATGGTGTTAATTCTACTTTTTTATTATATAATAAACATTTATGTTCTTTTTTATCTATTACTAATCCATTTATTTCTATAATATCTTTTGTTTGACTATCTGTATTATATAACATATATCTTCTTAATGCTGATTTTACTCTAGCTACTAATTCTAATGGATTAAATGGCTTAGTTATATAATCATCTGCTCCGAATTGTTAATCCTTTTATTTTATCATTGTCTTCTATTTTTGCAGTCAACATAATTACTGGAAATTTTAGTCCTTTTTCTCTTATATATCTACATATTTCAAATCCGTTTTTCCCTTGTATCATTACATCTAATATTGCAATATCCAATTTTATTGTGTCTATACATTTTATTGCTTCTTCTGATGTATAAAATTTATAAACATTATAATTTTCATTTTGTAAATATACTTCAACTAAATCTGCTATTTCTTTTTCATCATCTAATACTAAAACGTTCATTTATCTCACATCCCTTTTGATATTATAGCATACTTACGATTATTTTTCATCCTATTTGAAAAATGTAAGGAAATCTTAAGAACTTATTAATGTTTTTTTAAAACTCTATTTATTTGATTTTTGTATAATGTGGATAGATTTAAAAAAAGGTATACTTGTTGAAAAGACATTAACTAGACCGATTTATGCCTTATGAAAGGAATGGGAGTAAAAATGAAGAAAAATGCTAAAAGAAAATTTAATATAAGAAAGGCTATTGTTTTTATTTTGATTATAATCTTTGTTTTATTTTTATATATAAATTTTAACAATAAATTATTTGATGATAATAATTTATTTTCTAATGTAATTAACAAATTAAATATTGGTAATAATGATTATAAGATTATAAAACAAGATACTAATGATAAGTATTCTGGTATAGGACAAGAAAAAGTTGCAAATAAGGATGGTTATTTTACAACTTTTACAACTGAAAATAATTATAAAAAAATATATAAAGAATATAAACAAAATGGTAAGTCTTCTTGGAGTGATAAAGAATATTGGGGAGCTACTATGTCAGAAAATGGATGTGGTATAACTGTAATGTCAATTATATTAAGTGGATATGGAAAAGATTATACACCAGAAGATTTAAGAGAAAAGTATTATCCTGTAATGGATTATAATAATTTTTCTGATGAGTTATCTTCAACATTTGGTATTAAAAATTCTGATTTTTATTATGATTCTGTTCATCTATCAAATGATGCAATAATCCAACATTTAAAAACAAATAGGCCTATTGTTGTTTGTGTTTGGAATGAGCCTACTGATAATCGTTGGACTACTGCTTCTCATTATATGTGTTTACTTGCTACTGATGGAGATAATATGGTTTATGTTTCTAATCCTAATGGGTTGGAGAATGATAGCAAGAGTTCCGGTTGGTATGATATTGATGAGGTTACTCCTTATCTTGCTAAAGCATTATATATAGAAGATTATAAATAAATTTTTATTTTTACTGTTATTTTAACCTCTCAAATAGAGGGGTTATATTTTTTAATTGAATCTTTTCTTTTATTACTATTTTCTCCCATCCGCTCTCATTTATGTTTAAATAATTTTTTATTTTTTCTGAAGAAATTGGCATTATTGGTTCAAAGAGATTTGCAAGATTTGCTATAATTGTAGCGCAATTATAAATTATATTATTAAATTTATTAATATCTTCTTTGAATAAAATCCAAGGTTTTTCATCATCATAATATTTATTTCCAAACTCAACTAAGTCTATAATTTCTTCAATTGCCTTTCTAAATTCAAGATTTTCTAAATATTTAGATACCTCATTATAAGTTTTTGATATTTTTTCATCTATTTCTTTTTCGATTTTTCCAGGTTTAATTTCTTCCAATCCTTTGAAATTCAGAGTTCTATTAATAAAATTCCCATACTTATTTACTAAATCAGAATTATGCACATTTTTAAATTCTTCTGTTCCAAAATTTGTGTCTTTTTTTTCAGGTCCATTACTTAAGAAATAATATCTAATTGAGTCTATATCATACTTTTCAGTTAAGTCTAAGATTGTAATACCATTTCCTTTACTTTTTGAAATTTTTTCATTGTTTATATTTAGATATTCACAAGATACCATTTTGTCTGGTAATTTCATATTTTCCTGCATTGAAATAAGTAATGCCGGAAGTATTATGCTATGGAATATTATATTGTCTTTTCCATGTACCATGTAAATTATAGTTTCTTCATTTCCTTTCCAGTATTTTTTCCAATCAAGATTATGTTCTTCACAATATTTCATGGTTGCAGTTATATATCCTAATACTGCATCAATCCACACATACATTCTTTTTTTCTCGTATCCAATTATAGGGATATCTATTCCCCATTCTAAATCTCTTGTAACAGCCCTATCAATTAATCCTTGACTTAAATACTTTAATGTTTCATTTTGTGCATTTTTTCTCCATTTTTCTTTATTGTTTTTATAGTATATTTCTATTTCTGATTGCAATTTTGATAATGTTATATATAAATTTTTATTGTTCTTTTCTACTACCTTGGTTCCACATTCCTGGCAATGAGCAAAATTTATTAAATCGTCCATTGTTGGCACATACCCACAATCACATTCTTCTCCTTTTGTTTCATTTCCGCAATTAGGACATATTAAAACAAGTTCCCTATCCGCTAAAAATTTATTGCATTTTGGACAATACGGTTGTGGTTCTTCTTTTTCTACAATATATTTATTGTCATATATTTTTTTAAAAATTTCTTTTACTTTTTCTTTATGATATTCATCTTCTGTTTGTGTATATAAATCATAAGAAAAATTCATTTTTTGAAAAGTTTTACTGAATTCCTCATTATAGAAGTCTGATATTTCTTTAGGCTTTTTATTTTCTTTTTTTGCCCTAATAGTGATTGGAGTTCCATGGCAATCTGTACCTGATATATATATAACATTATCACCTATTTTTCTGTGATATCTAGCTAATAAATCTCCTGGTAACAATGCCACTAAATGTCCTAAATGTAATGAACTATTTGCATAAGGCCATGCTCCACCAATAATAATATTTCTTTTCATTGCCTCATCTCCCTATTTAAATTTTCATTGTCTTTTGCTTTATTTTATATTAGTTACATTTTATTTAAAAATTCAAATGACTATCCTTTGGAAAAACAATTCTCACTTCTGTTCCAATATCTTTCTCCGAATTAAGTTCTATACCAATTCTTAATTTTTGACATAACTTTTTGCATAAGTATAATCCAATCCCTGTAGATTTTTTCCCTATGATTCTACCATTTTCTCCTGTAAATCCTTTTTCAAAAACTCTTGTGATTTCTCCTTTTTTTATTCCAATACCATTATCTTTTATGTATAAAATAACATTTTCTTTCTTCTCTTATGAATATATTTCTATCATTTTATCTTCTTTTTTAGAATATTTAATTGCGTTTTGTATGATTTGGCTTAGTATAAAAATAACCCATTTGCTGTCTATATATACTTCTTTTTCTAAGTCATGAAGATTTATGTTTATTTTATTTGAAATAAGTAAGCTTTTGTTTTTTATTATTACTGAATTTACAATTTCTTGCAAGCTTGCTTTTGAAATGATATAATCCTTTTCAACTGTATTACTTCTTGCATAAAATAATGCCTGTTCAGTATAGTTTTCTATTTTATCTATTTCTTCTTCTATACTTTTTGTTGCTTTATTTTTATTGTTTTCTATTATCATCTTGCTTGCTGCAATAGGCAATTTGATTTCATGTATCCAAAGTTCTATATATTCTTTATAGTCTTCTTGTAAATATTTGTATTCATTTACATTTTCTAACATTGATTTTCCTGCATCTTGCATTACTTCTTTAAGTACTTTTCCTTCTATAAAGTTAGGTGTTTCTATAATTTCTGATATTAAATATTTGTTATCTAATTCTTGAATTTTTTCTTTTAAGTTGTTATAAAATGTTCTTTTAGATTTAAACTCTATAAAAATCGCTATGCTAAGCAATATAAATGGAATTACAGCTATATAAACTTTAATCCAATTGTTTATCTGAAAAGGCATTAATAGTATTTCTATCATAGCAATAGTAAGTACGATAAAAATAATATATGTAATTTTTTCTTTTATAAAATCTTTAAATAACATATTTGCTCCTTCTATTTAGTAATTATTTTATAACTTATAAAAATTAATTTAATGAAAATTTAGTGAAATAATTATTTAATTGCTTTAATTTAAAATATAACCTTGACCTCTTCTAGTTTCAATTAAATCTTGTAAGTTCAATTCTTCCATTTTATTTCGTAACCTTTTCATATTTACTGTTAAAGTATTATCATCTATAAAACTTTCGCTTTCCCATAAATATTCTATAATTTCTTCTCTAGATAATATTTTTCCTCTATTTAACACTAATACATATAATATCTTAAATTCGTTTTTTGTTAAATCTACTCTCTTATCATCTAATTCTATTGCACTTTGAGAAATATTTAGGATAAAGTCTTTGCAATCTATTTTATCTTGATTTCTTGAATTATTTTGAGATCTTTTTAATAATCCATTGATTTTAGCAAGTAATATTTGTATATTATATGGTTTTGTTACATACTGGTCAGCTCCATAGTTTAGACTCATTAATTCATCTATTTCATTGTCTCTACTTGTTACTATTATAATAGGAACATCTGATGTTTTTCTAACTTCTTTACAAATATATTCTCCATCAACAAATGGTAGATTTATATCCAACAAAACTAAGTCTGGCTTCAAATTTAATATATCTTGTATTACATTATCAAATTCTTTTAACCCTATTGTTTCAAAACCATTTTTATTTAAAAATATTTCTAATTCTGTTCTTAATTTCTCATCATCTTCAACTATTAATATTTTTTGCATATTTAATATATCCTTTCTATAAAGTTAATATAATAATTAAATTTTTCTGGCAAAATAGACTTTTGTGCCTACTTTTTATCTGGTTTCTATTGTATTTTATTATATCCTATAATATCTTTTATTACTTCACCTGCTATAATTAATCCTGCTGCTGTTGGGACAAAAGATATACTTCCAGGTATTTGTTTTTTAGAATTATTACTCAATTCAGAATTATCATTTTCATTATATCTATTTGTTTCTTCCTCTACTACTGTATTATTTTTTGAAGGTGTTATAGGCTGTTCTTTTGAATATAGAACCTTTAAATTTTCTATACCTCTTGCTTTTAATTCTTTTCTCATTACTTTTGCTAAAGGACATACACTTGTTTTATAGATATCTGTAATTTCAAATTTTGTTGGGTCAAGTTTATTTCCTGTTCCCATAGAAGATATAATTGGAATATTCATTTTTTTACAGTTTTGTATCAACTCTATTTTTGCCGTAACTGTATCCATACAATCTACTACATAAGAAATATCAGTATTTAGAATTTGTTCTTTGCAATTTGGCATATAAAAAGTTTTATAACTTTTTACCTTTGCATTTGGATTAATTTCTAGTATTCTTTCTTCCATTACTTCTACTTTATATCTTCCTATTGTTTTATGTGTGGCATGAATTTGTCTATTTAAATTTGTTAGACTTATAGTATCATTGTCTACTAAAATGAAGTTTTCTATTCCTGCTCTTACTAGTCCTTCTACTACAAATGACCCTACTCCTCCTATTCCAAATACTGCTACTGTTGCTTTATTTAGTTTTTCTATTCCTTCTTTTCCTATTAATAGTTCTGTTCTTGAAAATTGGTTTGACATTTTTTTCTCTCCTTTGTGCCATTGGGGACGGGTTCGTTTGGCACATTCTTTTCTTGTTTATTTTACTATATTGACTATAAAAAGGCAAGAAATTTCTTGCCTTTTGCAATTAAAGATTTTATTTGCACAAGCATAAAAAAACCAAGGATAGAATTCTTTTTAAGTTTTCTACCTTGGCAATTAGCTTTAGCATTTATCTGCTAAAAATAAACTTATGAAATCATTTGTACAAGTTCTCCGAAATATCGGATTCTTTTACGTTTGATTTCTTCTGGTAACTCGGCTTTAAAAAGTTCAAATAGTGCTTCTTCATCTTTGAAGATATATGCCCCGCCTTTTGAACGCGTAGCAATTTCTTTCGCTTTTTGAATAAAAGACGTTATGCCTTTCCGAGTCCCTTTTAGGGTTTCATACATGTTCTCAACATCACTGGTGCCGAGATAAGGATTAATATGAGTATCTTTTTTCATGTAGATATCCTCCTTACAAATTTATTTGCATATATGATATAATATTTTTCAAATTATGTCAA
Organism: uncultured Clostridia bacterium; assembly: GCA_944388735.1. GTDB lineage: Bacteria > Bacillota > Clostridia > TANB77 > CAG-508 > CAG-269. Next base: position 2,740 of record CALXJX010000020.1, on the reverse strand, counting down.
GTACACTTCTCAAAAATCCAGAGAAACCAAATTTTGCTTGACAATTATTATTTTATTTTCTCTAAATTTAAATTATTATAAATAAAGGGTTATTCTAAATCCTATATAATAATCATAGGAAGTTGGAGAAACACTGATTCTATGAGAAATTGGACGCTCATTACCATTGAAGTTATAATTACCACCTCTATATACTTTGCGGTCTTTGCCTGTTGTTTCCATAGTCCATTCCCAAACATTTCCGGCCATATCATAAATATTTTTTATTTTATAATCCTCATTACTTCCTGTAATTGCTGGATTATTTGTATCATCTTCATCTAGATAATTTCCTTTTCCTGTACTGTCTTGTAGATACTTTTTATTTGTATCATCTTTGCTTATCCATCTTAATACTGCATCCCATTGTACTCCATAGCATAAAGTACTATGTCCTGGATACATCATTCTTGCAACTTCCACCGCTCCACCAGTTTCATCACTTAAACTATTACTCCACATTATATTATTATAAATATTACTATTTTTTTTGCTTATTACTTTCCCTCGTTTTCCTATAGAATTTGTAGTATCTGTAGTTCCCGCTCCAAACATTTCTAAACTTTGTTTGGGTAATATTGTGTATCTTTCTTTATTTCCTTTCCCTTCTCTTACAAATATTCTCATATTCTTGCTATCTATATCTTCTACTCTTAAATTTGCTACTTCTCCTATTCTTAATCCTGAACCATATACCAGCATAAATATCGTTTTAAATTTAAAATTATCACAAGCATTAAAAAAAGCACTTAACTCCTCTTTAGTTAGTACTTTATACACTGTTTTCTTTTGTTTTCTCATTGGTAATTGTTTCTTATTCAATAATTTGTCCAATGCCACTTCGTAGATAAATCTTATTACTGAATTGTAGTAATTTATTGACCTATCTGACAATTTTCTTTTCTCCTTTAAATGTTTCAATAGAAATTCTCTTAATTCTTCTGTTGTAATTTCTTCTAATTGCTTTTCTCCATAATATCTCATAATATCTCTTGTTTTTCCTAAATAGCTATCATATGTGTATTTCGAAAAGTTCCTCATGTTCATGTCTTCTTTCATTTTTTTGATTAATTGTTCATTTGTCATATTAAAAAAACCTCCTCTAAAATATATTTTCTGTGTTAATTCACATAATATATTTTAAAAGAGATTTCCTTTATTTTCAAGTGTCTCTGCACTTTTATCTATTTATTCATAATTTTTATATTCTATTTCTTTTAAGGATTCTTGTTAGAGTGTACTTATTTTTTACTCTCATTTTGCGTTTTGGATGCTAGTGTTTTTTTATTTTGACCACAGCGTCAGCTGTTTAGTACTTGTATTTAGGTTTAAAAATAAGTCAAAAGTAGCATTTTTACTTCTTTTGTTACTTCTGACTTTTTTGTGTTATTTTGCCTTTCTAGACTTTCTCCAAAATTCGCATTATTTAATATAAAGCGGCTCTGAATCCAACTGTACTGAAAGAATCCGAGATTCTACAGTCCCCATAGCAAGAACATGGATATTCATAACCGTTAAGTGTATAATTTCCTCCTCTAGCATTACAAGGTACATTGTTATTTGTTGTTTTCTCTAATGTCCATTCATCTACATTTCCAGCGAAATCATATATTCCAACTACCTCATTTCTATCTGTTGCTCCTGTTGTTAATAAAATACTTGTTTTTGTTTTGTTATATCCTTTTAATGGTACCGATATATAGCTTGCTCCATTATTATCAGAATATTTTGCATCTGTATTCATTATATTAAATATTGAATTAGAACAATTACCCCATTTGCTACTATCTGATTTTATTAATGTTTGATTAATTAATTCATCTGTTTCGTCTTTTATATACACTTCCTTGTTTTCAATATATTTTAATACCAAGTCCCATTGTATTCCAAATATTAAACTACTTGTCTTTCCTCCTACTGCTAATTTCTCTGATAATTCTTGTGCTTGAGATACTGTTACCCAATTATATACTATTTTATTTTTCTTTATTACTGGAGTTTCATTTATTGATTTTTCTAAACTAAATTTACCTTCGTAATATCTAACTGTGTTTTCTTCACCTATTCCAACTTCATACCTTCCTATAAAAAATCCTTCATTAATATATATACTTCTTAACATTTTTTGCTTTAGATCTTCATATTCAAAAGACTGTAGTCCACAACCATTATACCAGTTATCAGTTCCGGACAATGTGCCTTTATTATTACTATCTTTGTATGTTTCTACATAGTTTACTAAATCTTCATATATTTTTACATAATCATCATCTGTAAATTCCACTATATTTAATCCTGCCGTTTGATATACTTCTAGTGTTTTTGGTACTTCTATCCACACCCATTCATTTTCATTAGCATCTATTATTACCAATCCTTCATCTAATGTGCTTTCTCCTTCTGTTTGTGATACAGCACATTGAGCTGGTATATTTACTTTCGCCCCATTTATATCTGTATATTCATATTCTTCAAAATGAGTAGCTGCTTCTGCTCGTGTTAATTTTTTTAGTTCTTCTTCTGTTGCTTGTTCCGTTTTATTTTTTGCATTTTGTGTTTTTGTAAGTAATCCATTATCCCCCGTTAATGTAGCTATACTTACTCCTGCTAATATCAAAAGAACGATTATGTATAGGAAATTACTGATGGTTAGCCAGTAAAAAAATTTCCTCTTTAGTACTATTTTTATTCTGGCTGACCA
>CALXJX010000019.1 GCA_944388735.1 uncultured Clostridia bacterium | reverse complement strand
TTGAGATACAAAAAATATGTAGGAAAAACGACATTTTTCTTTGCCATTTTCCTACATAAAATTATACCATTTACAAATCTTATTTTTAATTACACTTTCTCAATTATTTTAAGCTTAGAATTTATAATCTATGAAACAAGTCGTCGAAATAATAATTTTCCAATTTGCTAAAAAATATGGAAATTTAAATAACTAATATAATCTTGTTTTTATTATTTTTTATGATATAATATTAATAAATAAAAATAAGAAATAAATATTAGGAGGCAAAGATTATGGTAAAAAATCCACTAGGAAAAAGTATAGAGAATATTAAAAGTGCTGAAGAAGCAATTATGGCTTTAGAAGAGCTATATGTACAAATAATGAAACAAAAAATGTTAGCGAAAGATTCTTTAATAAATGCTGATTTTTTGAAAGATTACGAAAAAATTTCTAGAGAGACAATAGCAGGCGTTACTGATAAAATTGAAGATGATAAGGAAAAAATAGATATATTAGAAGGAATTATAGAAGAAAAATTAGAGCATGAAGCTGATGAAGAAATAAAAGCAGCAAATGAAGATTTTTTTAGTGAATATTATAAGAAATTTAAAGAAAGAATATCAAAAATTAGAATTCCAGATAGAAATGAAAAAATAATTTTGGGATTAATTAAAGACTCAAAAGTTATGGTTCATGAAGATAAGAGTCCAAAAACGGAGTGGAAATATGGTGATTTTTCTATAGAAAGAGACAAAAGACCAGAAATAATTTATCATGATAAAAATATGCAATTAATAACAAAATCAACATATCAAGCTTTAAAATCTGAAAAAAATCAAGAAATAAATGGAAAAGTAGTAGCGAATTTAGAAAAATCAGAAATATGTAAGTATGAATTTCAAATTGAATACGAGCCAGGAAAACTTGCTGCAATCCAATTCTTCGGAGAACCAGAATTAGGATATAGAATTAAAGAAGGAAAAACGGAATATTTTTCACCTATGTTAGCAGCAATATTAAAAGCAAAAGAGCAAGGAAGAGAGCATATAGGCAGTATTGAATTGATTGACGAAGATTTAGGAACTTTTGTTACTCAATATGATGACGATAAAGAGCGAAGAATAAAGACATTGAAAAAGAAAGAAGAATTATTAAGTAAAAAGCTTAATTTAACAAAAGAGCAAAAATCAAAATAAAAAGGAGTTAAAAATGTCAAAAACAACATGGAAACCCGGGACTTTTTTATATCCATTACCAGCAGTTATGGTTAGTTGTGGTACTATGGAAAAATCTAATATAATAACAGTAGCGTGGACAGGCATATTAAATACAAATCCTGCTACTGTTTATATTTCTGTTAGACCTACTAGATATTCATATAGTATTATAAAAGAGCAAGAAGAATTTGTAATTAATCTAACAAATAAGAATTTAGTAAGAGCTACTGATTGGTGCGGAGTAAAAACAGGAGCTAAAGTAGATAAGTTTAAAGAAATGAATTTGCACAAGGAAAAAGCAAAGTTTGTAAAATGTCCAATGATAAAAGAAAGTCCAGTATCAGTTGAATGTAAAGTAAGAGAAATAAAAGAGTTAGGCTCACACCATGTTTTTATAGCAGATGTTTTAGCAATAAATGCTGATGAAAAGTTTATTGACGAAAAAGGGGCTTTTGATATTTCAAAATGTGATTTAATAGCATATTCAAATGGACACTATTATTCACTTGGAAAGAAATTAGGTAAATTTGGATTTTCAGTAAAAAAACATAGAAGGGGATAAAAAAATGAAAAAACAAATAATTTGATTATAATATTAATAAATGCCTCGAGTACCCTGAACATTCCTCAATAAATCATATAACAAATTCTAAAATATTTCCAATCATATTCAGAATTTATAAAATATTAATATATCAACATTTTTTGGCTTGTTATAGATGCTATGAATTGTTATATTTTTTTGAAAAGTTTTATTAAAAACATTGACAGGATTGCGAAAAAATGGTAAAATATTCGAGTATATGTATATTACGGACATATACTCACATCGTTTTAAAAAGTAGTGTAAAAGTCGGAGGTGTATTTAAATGGCAGCAAAAGGACCAAGAGAAAATATTACATTAGAATGTACAGAATGTAAAAGAAGGAATTATATGACATCAAAAAACAAGAGAAATAATCCAGATAGATTAGAAGTAGTTAAATATTGTAAATTCTGTAAAAAACGTACAACACATAAAGAAACAAAATAGTCAAAGGCTATTTTAAGGAGGAAATAAAATGGCTAATAAAGAAGCAAAAGCAAATAAAAAAGAAGAAAAGAAAAATAAAAAAAGTTTTTTAAAAGGATTTAAGGCAGAGTTAAAAAAAGTAACATGGCCAACACCAAAACAATTAGTAAATAATACTGTTGCAGTAATCACAATAGTATTAATAACAGCAGTAATTGTTTTTGTATTGGATTTAGCGTTTGAGGCAATTAATAAAAACGGAGTAGAAAAGATAAAAGAAGCAATAGAATCATCTAATACTATATCTGAAAATACAGTGGATGAAAATGCTACAAATGAAAATTCAGACGAAACAAATTCGGTAGATACAAATACATCAGAAGGAAATTCAACAAGTGAAAATTCTATTGAGAATACTACATCTGAAGAAAATGCAACAGATAATGGAGAAAATAATAGCCAAGAAAATGTAAGTACAGAAAATAGTGCAGAATAAAAAATAAAGGAGGCTTAATAAATGTCTCAAAAAGATTATGATATGGTGGCTAGATGGTATGTAGTTCATACATATTCTGGCTATGAAAATAAAGTAAAAACAGATTTAGAAAAAACAATAAAAAATAGAGAATTAGAAGATTACTTTTTTGATATAATAGTTCCAATGGAAGAACAAATTGAAATAAAAGACGGAAAAAGAAAAACTAATTTAAAAAAAGTATTTCCAGGATATGTATTAATAAAAATGATCGTAACAGAAGAATCATGGTACATAGTAAGAAATACAAGAGGTGTTACTGGATTTGTAGGTTCTGGAACTGATCCTATACCATTAACCGATGAAGAAATTAGAAGTATGGGATTTGAAGATGTTCCAATTAATGTAGATTACGAAGTGAATGAGCAGGTTCAAGTAATCAATGGTCCATTTGAGGGATTTGTAGGGACAGTACAAGAAATTAATATGGAAAAACACAAAGTAAAAGTTCTTGTATCTATGTTCGGAAGAGAAACACCCGTAGAATTAGAATTTTCACAAGTTCAAAAAGTAAAATAGCAAATAAAAAATATAACGGGAGATGAGATTTCCCATCAATAAAAAGAAGGAGGTGCCATTAAAAATGGCAGAAAAAGAAATTACAAATGTTATAAAATTACAAATAGAAGCAGGTAAGGCATCACCAGCTCCACCAGTAGGTCCAGCTTTAGGTTCAAATAGTGAAAAAATTATGCAAGTTGAAAAAGAATTTAATGATAGAACTGCAAATCAACCTGGAATGATAATACCAGTAGTTATCACAGTATATAAAGATAAAACATTTGAATTTATAACAAAAGTACCACCAGTTGCAGTTTTAATAAAGAAAGCAATAAAAATTCAAAAAGGTTCAGGAAAACCAAACAAAGAAAAAGTTGCTAAAATAACAAAAGCACAAGTAAAAGAAATTGCTGAACAAAAAATGCCAGACTTAAATGCAGCAACATTAGAAACAGCTATGAGTATGGTTGAAGGTACTGCTAGATCTATGGGAGTAGTAGTAACAGAATAATAAGTATATAAAATTAAAAATAAAAAACATAAATTGGGAGAGCATAGCTCGTTAGAACCAAAGGAGGGTAAAAATGAAAATGTCTAAAAGATACGCAGAAAGCGTAAAATTAATTGATAAGACTAAAGAATATGAAGTAAAAGAAGCTTTAGATCTTATTGAAAAAATGCCAAAACCAAAATTTGATGAAACAGTTGAATTACATGTAAAATTAGGGGTAGACTCTAAACATGCAGATCAACAAGTTAGAGGTACAGTAGTACTTCCAAATGGTACAGGTAAAACACAAAAAGTATTAGTATTTGCAAAAGGACCAAAAGCAGAAGAAGCTGAAAAAGCAGGAGCTGATTATGTAGGTGCAGAAGAACTAATACCAAAAATTCAAAATGAAAACTGGTTTGATTATGATGTAGTTGTAGCAACTCCAGATATGATGGGTGTTGTAGGTAGATTAGGTAAAGTATTAGGACCAAAAGGATTAATGCCAAACCCAAAATCAGGAACAGTAACAATGGATGTTACAAAAGCTATTAGTGAAATAAAATCTGGTAAAGTAGAATATCGTTTAGATAAGACAAACATTATTCACTTAGGATTTGGAAAAGTTTCATTTGGTGCTGATAAATTATTAGAAAACTATGAAACAATTATGAATGCAATTATAAAGGCAAAACCAGCAGCAGCTAAAGGGCAATACATAAGAAGTGTATCAATTTCAACTTCTATGGGACCAGGATTATTTATAAATCAAAAATAAAAAATAATATAGCCAAAGACAGTAGGCAAAAGTAAGTCCTACCGAGGTTAGAAATAGAGAAAATAATATTAAAGTTATTTGCTCTTACTATCCTTGGAATAGGACAGTAAGAGTGTTTTTAATTTAAAAAATATATAAATAACCTTAGGAGGTGAAAATAAAATGGCAAGTGAAAAAATACTAAACCAAAAGAAAGAAGAAGTATCAGCATTAGCATCTAAAATGAAAGAAGCTAAATTAATACTTTTAACAGAATACAGAGGAATAAATGTAACAGATGATACAACATTAAGAAAAGATTTAAGAAATGCAAATGCTACATATACTGTAATAAAAAATAATATAACAAGAAGAGCATTAAGTGAAGCTGGTATAGAAGGTCTAGAAGATAAATTAGAAGGACCAGTAGCAGTAGTAATGAGTTCAGAAGATTACTTAGAACCTTCAAAAGTAATATATAATTTCACAAAAGAAAATGAATATTACAAGATAAAAGGTGGAGTAATTGATGGAAAAGTAATGACAGCAGAAGAAATTATAACTTTAGCAAAACTACCATCAAGAGAAACATTATTATCAATGCTTGCAGGTGCTTTACTTGGAAATATTTCAAAAATTGCAGTTGCATTAAATGAAGTAAAGAAACAAAAAGAAGCAGCTGGTGAAAAAGTTACAGTAAGTGTACCAGCAGAAGAAACAGCATCAGAAGCAGTTGCAGAAGAAGCAACTTCAGAAACAAAAGATGCTGAATAATATATAAATAAGAAATCAAGAAGAAAAGAGTGGTGAACTTAAATCACCAGAAATAAAAATTAGGAGGATTTTAAAATGGAAAAAATAGAAAAATTAATTGAAGAAATCGATGCTTTAACAGTTGTTGAATTAGCTGATTTAGTAAAAGCAATCGAAGAAAAATATGGAGTATCTGCAGTAGCAGCAGCTGCACCAGCAGCTGGAGGAGCAGCAGCTCCAGCTGCTGTTGAAGAAAAAACATCATTTGATGTTGTATTAACAGAAGCAGGAGATCAAAAAATAAAAGTAATCAAAGTTGTTAGAGATGCAACAGGATTAGGATTAAAAGAAGCTAAAGATTTAGTAGATGGAGCACCAAAAACAGTTAAAGAAGGAGTTTCTAAAGAAGAAGCTGAAGACTTAAAAGCTAAATTTGCTGAAGTTGGAGCAACAGTTGAATTAAAATAATTGATAAATTTTGTGCCATTGGGGACGTGTTCGTTTGGCACAAATCAAAGAAAAAATAAATGCTAATATCATATTAATTTGCCGAAATTGATATGTTATTAGCATTTTTATATTGTTTTGTGCCATTGGGGACGTGTTTGTTTGGCACAAATTAAAGAAAAAATAAATGCTGATATCATATTAATTTATTGAATTTGATATGTTATTAGCATTTATATATAGCTTTTGTGCCAAACAAACACGTCCCCAATGGCACAAAATGGCAAATGCAACAAATAAAATATGCGAACAAAAATTTTGAAAAATTTAATAAAAACTCTTGACAAAAAATAATATAAGATATAAAATTAGAACAACAAAAAACAAACAATAATTCGCAAAACAAATTTTTATTAAGGAGTGATATATTATGAATATAGTAAAGAAAAATATAACAGTTAAGGCACCTGTAAGAAGCAACTTAGAGAGACATCCAGTTCCAGTATTAGGAATAGATTACAAGGTAAAAATAGAATATAGAAATATAAAAATTGCTGAACTAGATGTAGAAAATAAAACTATAAAAATATCACTACCAAACAAATATAAAAAAACATCAAATACAAAAATTTTAGATTTAGCAATAGAAAAAATGTATGAGCAAATTGCTAAAGTAGAAATAGAAAGAGCTATGGAAAAAGTTAGAATAGAATTGGGGTTTGCACCAGAAGATTACGAAATTAAAAATATAGGAAAAAAGCTAGGTTTTTGCGAGGACAATAAAATAACAGTTAATCCGGAAGTGGTTATGTTTCATAGAGATTTTATAGATTATGTTGTATTGCATCAATATTGTCATTTGAAATATAAAACACATGCGAAATCATTTTTTAAGTTATTAGAAAAACACGAACCAAATTATAAAAAATTTGATACGATGATAAAAGAGTTAAACTACATAAATTAAGAAAAAATAGGCAACAGACTTGCTTATTTTTTTTATATTATATATAATTTATTTATGAGAAAGTTAGTTGTAGATAAAAAGTATAATGGAAAAAAATTAAACAAAGTTATATTAGAAAAAATACCAGATATTAAATATTCTACATTTTGTAAATTGTTAAGAAAGAAGGATATAAAGGTAAATGGAAAAAGAGTTAATAAAGATGTAGAGATATTTGAAAATGACGAAGTTCTAATATATATTCAAGATGATTTATTAAAAAGTAATAAAGAAATAGAAACAGTATTTGAAGATGATAATATTTTAGTGATTAATAAAGATGCTGGAATAGAAATAACAGGAGATAATAGCTTAACAAGTATTGTACAAGAACTTTATAAAAAGAAAGGTTGTAAACCTATGCCATGTCACAGGTTAGATAGGAATACTACTGGATTAGTTTTGTATGCAAAAAATAAAGAGTCATTAGATATATTATTATCTAAGTTTAAAAATCATGAAATTGAGAAACATTATTTAGCTTGGGTATATGGTATTCCAAAAGAAAAACATAAACGATTAGAAGCATATTTATTTAAAGACAATAAGAAATCAATGGTATATATCAGTGATATTTTTAAAAAGGGGTATCAAAAGATAATAACAACATATACTATATTAGAAAAAAAGAAAGATAATACTAGCATTTTAGATGTTGAAATAGAAACAGGAAGGACTCATCAAATAAGGGCTCATCTAGCACATATAGGTTATCCTATTATTGGTGATGGAAAATATGGTAAAAATGAAATAAATAAAACATTTAATAGGAGAACCCAAATGTTATGTAGCTATAAATTAAAGTTTAATTTTAAGAACGATAGTGGGCTATTAGAGTATTTAAAAGGAAAGGAATTTGTATTAAATACAAAAATGATTTAAATATATATACCTAAAAATAAAAAGATAATCTGTTTTTTGATTTTTTATAAATTAAAAAACAGATTACCTTTTTATGTATAGGAGAAATTTATTTTTCAGATATTTCTTCTGGCATGTTTTCATATAATGGAATAATGAAATTTAATTTAGTATCAACAGTATTAGAAAATTGATAAATTTTTAGCATATTACTTGCTTCAGACATACTAGCTAATAAATTTTGCATATATTGATTACTATATAAAGATTCATCTTGATTAACAATGTCAAACTTTTGTAAATATAATGTATTTTGACCTTTGTTTATATAGCTTCTTTTTACAAATTCTACTCCTCCTAACAGACCTTTTTCTAAAGTATCCCATCCCTGATTGTATGCATATTCGGCAGCATTTTGAAGGATTTCAGATTGAGAGTTTCCAGAAGCATTTATATTAAATGGATTATATACAATAGAACCATTGTATTCATATCCTCTTGATAAAACAGTACCATTTCTTCCTTGTTCTTGAATTAATCTAGAGGTAATGAAATATGGGTCAACATTTGCATTTTTTCCAGCTTCAATTAAAGCATTAGAAATGCTTTCACCTTCTAGAAATGTATTTGTAGTCATTTCATTTATACCATCAACTGTTTGGGCACCTTCTACATATTTTAGTTCTAAAAATTGGAATATGTTTTCTTCGTTTAAGATATTTCTAGGATCCATTTGGTACTTAATTGCTTTGTCAGAAACACATAACCATGTTCCATTGTCAAATCTTTTGTCTTTGTCAATTTCACATTTCCAATCTTCTGGATATTCTGAAGAATCTGGTATTAAGTTTAGAGGTGATGTTCTGTTGTCAGAGTGCCCTTCATTTTCAACTACTTCATTCCAGTCTAATTTTGTATAGAATAAAGTAAATGACCAGTTTGGATGATTTCCTCTTAATGTATCTATTAATTCTTTATATCCTGGATATTGACTTTCGTTTAGATTCTTTCCGTTATATTCAATATATTTTTGCTTTTTATTTTCTTCTAAAAGTATAAAGAATAGTAGGATTATTAATAAAAGAATTAATATTAAACTACATGCTATTCTGAGCTTTTTTGGATTACTTATTATATTTTTTATTATTTTTTTGTAATTTAAATTTTTCATATTTTGATTATAACATATACAGAAGATTTTTTTCAATAAAAATGTGAGGATTTCGTTGATTAATTTTTGGAGCGAGTGGCGGGAATCGAACCCGCGCTATCAGGTCGGAAGCATGACATTCTACCACTAAATTACACTCGCAAAAAAGATATAAATATATTATATAAAAAAATAAGCAAATAATCAAGGAAAAGAACAAAATTCCTTGATTTTTTCCGATGTATGAGATATAATTCTGAAAGAAAATTATAAAAGAAAAGAAGGAGAAAACATGAAAGCAATAGAAATCAGAAATAAATATTTAAACTTTTTTAAAGAACATGGACATAATATTATTCCATCAGCACCATTAATACCAGAAAACGACCCATCAGTACTATTCACAACAGCAGGGATGCAACCATTAGTACCATATTTACTAGGAGAAAAGCATCCAGAGGGAAAAAGACTAACAGATTATCAAAAATGCATAAGGACAAATGATATAGAAGAAGTAGGGGACAATAGGCATTTAACATATTTTGAAATGTTAGGAAACTGGTCATTAGGAGATTATTTTAAAGAAGAATCAATACAAATGAGTTATGATTTTCTAACAAAAGAACTAAAAATACCAGCAGAAAAGATATCAGTAACATGTTTTGCTGGAGATGAAGACTGTCCAAGAGATAATGTGTCAGCAGAATGTTGGAAAAAAGCTGGAATACCTGAAGAAAGAATATATTTTTATGGAAAAGATGACAATTGGTGGATAGCAGGAGAAGAAGGACCATGTGGACCAGATACAGAAATGTTTTATGACACTGGAAAACCAGCATGTTCAGAAGATTGTCAACCATCATGTGACTGTGGTAAATATGTGGAGATTTGGAATAATGTATTCATGGAATATTTTAAAGATGAGAAAGGAAACTACAGAAAATTAGAGCAAAAGAATGTTGATACAGGTTTAGGCTTAGAAAGAATGACTATGCTATTACAAGGTAAAGAGACACCATTTGACACAGAATTGTTTAAACCAGTGATGGACAAGCTTCATGAACTACAAAAAATAGATAATATACAAAGCAGAAGAATTGTGGCAGAACATTTACGTTCAAGCATGATGATTATATCAGATGGGGGAAAACCAAGTAATACAGATAGAGGATATATTTTAAGAAGATTGATTAGAAGAATGATAAGACATTTGAACAAATTACAGATAAATTTAGATGAATTATCAACATTAATAGATATAAATGTTGATAATTTAAAAGAAATGTATCCAGAGTTAGAAAAAAATAGAGAAGATATAAAACTAACAATTATTGAAGAAAAAAATAAATTTGTAAAAACTTTAGCACATGGAGAAAAAGAATTTACAAAAGAAATGAATAAAGCAAAAGAGCTTGGAAAAGATAAAATAGATGGGCAAATTGTATTTAGATTATATGATACTTATGGATTTCCACCAGAGGTGACAAAAGAATTAGCAGAAGAAAACGGAATGAAAATAGATTTAAAAGAATTTAATGAATTATTTAAACAACATCAAGAAAAATCAAGAAGCGGTTCAGAACAAAAATTTAAAGGAGGTCTAGCAGAACAAACAGAAGAAACTATTTGTTATCATACTGCTACACATCTTTTAAATGCAGCATTAAAAGTTGTTATAGGGAAAGATGTACATCAAAAGGGGTCAAATATAACAACTGAAAGAATGAGATTTGACTTTAGCTGTGACCATAAATTAACAGATGAAGAAAAACAAAAAGTAGAAGATTTAGTAAATGAATGGATAAAAGATGAATTACCTGTAACAAAAACAGAAATGAAAAAAGAAGATGCTATAAAATCTGGAGCTGAATGTATGTTTATAGAAAAATATCCAGATATAGTTACAGTATATTCAATAGGAGATGTATCAAAAGAATTATGTGGAGGTCCACATGTTACAAATACAAGTGAATTAGGCCAGTTTAAAATAAAAAAAGAGGAAGCAAGTTCAGCAGGCGTTAGAAGAATTAAAGCAGTTTTGATAAAATAAGAAAGGATATGATTGTTATATGGAAGGTTGTTTATTTTGTAAAATTATAAAAGGAGAAATTCCATCAGATAAGGTATATGAAGATGATGAAATTTTAGCATTTAAAGATATAAAACCAGCAGCGCCAATTCATATTCTAGTTATTCCAAAAAAGCATATAGATTCATTAGCACAATTAGAAAAACAAGACGAAGCTTTAATTGGAAGAATATATGGAGTAATTAATAAAATCGCAGAGGAACAAGATTTTTTAGATAAAGGTTACAGAGTAATTGTAAATTGTGGTAAAGATGGGGGACAAGAAGTTATGCATTTACATTTTCATGTGTTGGCAGGAAAAGAATTAGGAGGAAAAATAGTAGGATAGTAAGTTATACAAATGAGAGAAAATAAACAAATAAATACTTTAGATGAAGGAAAATGGTATATAAAAGGAATTGATGAAGAAAGATAAAAGCAGAAAAAATTAGGAGGAATTATTAATAATGAGATTTGTAACAGATGAAGAGTCGAAAAAAGAATATAAAAAGTTTCTAGAAGGGCATGAAAGATGTAATTTTCAACAATCACTAGAATGGGCAGAAGTAAAGAAACCAAATTGGAAACCAGAAGTTATTTTAGCTGAAGATGAAGATAAAAATATAATAGGGTCATTATGTGTGTGGATAAGGAAAATGCCAATATTCGGAAATATGATGTATTCATCAAGAGGACCAGTTTGTGATATACATGATATAGCTGTTATGAAACAATTAACAGACGGAGCAAAGGAACTAGCCAAAAAATATAATGCGTTTGTATTAAGAATAGAACCAGATATTGTAAGCAATGACCAAGTTTTTAGAGATATTGTTACGAATTTAGGATATAAAATAAAAGATGATGCTAAAGATTTCAAAGATGAAATACAACCAAGATATGTATTTAGGCTAGATATAAAAGACAAAACAGAAGAAGAAATTATGGCCGGATTTCATCAAAAGTGGAGATATAATATTCGTTTAGCTAGTAGAAAAGGTGTAACTGTAAAAGACGGAACAAAAGAAGATTTAAAAGATTTTCATAAAATTATGATAGAAACAGGAGCAAGAGACGGATTTATCATAAGACCATTGGAATATTTTGAAAAGATGTATGATTGCTTAGGTCCTGAACATATGAAAGTCTTGATGGCGTATTATGATGGAAAACCAATATCTGGAGTAATACCAATTTTCTATGGGAATAAAACATGGTATTTATATGGTGCAAGTAGTAATGAACATAGAAATTTAATGCCAAACTATTTGTTACAATGGGAAATGATAAAAATGGCAATAGCAAGACATGATGATATATATGATTTTAGAGGAGTATCAGGAGTGGTAGATGAAAGTCATCCTCAATATGGATTGTATAGATTTAAGAAAGGTTTTGGAGCAACTTATACAGAATTTATTGGAGAAGTATATATGCCATACAAGCCATTAACATATAAATTATATAAATTTTCAGAGAAGGCATTTAGAACCGTAAGACAGATAAAAAGAAAATTGATAAAATAAAAAGAAGTATTGAAAATATATCCTTGTAAAAAACAAGAGAAGTAAATGCTATTCGAAGAAAAGCCTTAAGTATACTTTCAGAAGGAGGAAATTTTGAAATCTGTAGTAATAGAAACAAAAGATTTGAAACATAATATAGAAAAAATAAAAAAACATGCACAAATTAATGAACCATCAGATAATGGACAAGCTGTAAAGATAATTGCAGTTGTAAAAGGAAATGGATATGGTTTAGGATTAGTAGAATTTACAAAGTTTTTAATAGATAATGGAATTAATTTTTTTGCGGTATCAACAATTGAAGAAGCACTTAAATTAAGAAAAGCAGGAATAAAACAAGATATATTAATGTTGTCTTCAACTGCAATTAAAGAAGATGTTAAAACTTTGATAGAAAATAATATCATTATTACAATTGGTTCAGAAGAAGATATAGAAGTAGCAGAAGAAATAGCTAAAGAATTGAATAATAAAAAGATAAGGGCTCATTTGAAAATAGATACAGGCTTTGGTAGATATGGATTTGTGTATAGTCGAAGAGAAGAAATGATTGAAGCTTTATCTAAAATAAAAAATATAAAAATAGAAGGAACTTTTTCACATTTTTCAATTAGTTATTTTAATGATAAATATACAAAAAAGCAATTTGATAGATTTATAGAAGTAATAGAAGTTTTAAAAATGAACAAAATAGATACAGGAATGCTACATATATGTAATTCATCAGCATTTTTAAAATTTCCTAATATGCATTTAAATGCTGTAAGAGTTGGGTCAGCTTTTTTAGGAAGAATATCATTTAAGAATAAATTTGGATTAAAACCAATTGCACATTTTGAAACGAATATATCAGAGATAAAGCAGTTACCTAAGGATTTCTATGTAAGTTATTCAAATGCGTATAAAACAAAAGGGGAGACTAAAATCGCAATTATTCCAACTGGATATATGGATGGAATTAATGTTGATAGTGGAACAGATATGTTTAGACAATTAGATAAATTACGATATATTGTAAGAGCTACAAAAAACTTTTTTAAAAAGCAAGCTTTATATGTAAAAATAGGAGATAAAAATTGTAGAATTCTAGGAAAAATTGGAACATATCATGTTATAGCAGATATAACAGGGATAGAGGCTAAAATTGGAGACAAAGCAATTTTTAATGTAAATCCTAAATTTATAAATCCTGAGATAAGAAGGGAGTATATATAATGAGTGAGGATAAAACTAAGGAAGAACTAAAAAATGAAAATACAAACATAAATAATAATTTGTTCAAAAAAGGCTTTTTTAAAAAAGTATGGTATTCTATCACTAAAATTGAAAAATACGGAGAAATGGCAACAGAAGGAGTAGGAAGAGCATTATCATATTTATCAAAACTTACAATAATATTAGCAATAGTACTTTCTGTTTGGGTAACATATCAAACATCTAACAGTATAAAACAAGCAATGCAATATATACAAAATGATTTCCCTGAATTTTCGTATAAAGATGGAAGTCTTAAAGTAGAAAGTGAAGAACCTATTACGATAGAAAATGATACAATAAATGGTAAAATAATTGTAGATACAAATACAGATTCAGAAGAAACCATAAATCAATATACAAATAGTATAAATGAATATGGTGGGGGAATAGTAATATTAAAAGATAGAATGATAATTGCAAATAATGCAATAACAGGCTCTTTATCATATAATTATAAAGAGATATTAGATAGTTTGCAAATATACGAATTTACAAAAGATACTGTAATACAGTATTCTAATGGTGGGCAAATGGCAACCGTATATATAAGCGTATTTATTACTTTATTTATATATACTTATGTATGGTACTTAATTAAAATTTTATGGTATGCAGTTGTTATAAGTATTTTTGGATATCTAGCAGCATGGATATTAAAAATCAAAATGAGATATGCACCAATATTTAATATGTCTATATATGCATCAACATTGTCTGTAATATTAAATCTTATATATATTGTGGTTAATATGTTCACAACATTTACAATACAATATTTTGATGTAATGTATTCAGCAGTTGCAACAATATATTTAATATCAGCAATATTTATTATAAAAACTGAATTCATAAAAAAACAAGCTGAATTAATGAAGATTGCAGAAGTACAAGCAACAGTTAGAAAAGAAGCAGAAGAACAAAAAAGAAAAGAGGAAGAAGAAAAGAGAAGACAAGAAAAAGAGAAAGAAGAACAAAAAGAAAGAGAAAGAAAAGAAAAGCAAGAAGATAAAAAAAATAATCAAGGTGAGGACAACAAAAATGTTGGAGGAGAACCAGAAGGTTCAAATGCGTAGAATAGTAAAATATTTAAATAATTGCAAAAAGGGGAAGAAAGGATAAAAAATGAGTAAAAAAAATGACAATAATCCAAAAAAGCAAAATAAAAAGTTACTAACATCATTACTAGTTTTGTTGGCTGTATTGGCAATAGCTGTAATAGGTATAATATTTTTTATGGAAAATAAAGACAAAAAAGAGGAAAATAAATTAGCATATACAGACTTAATAAGAGAAATATCTAGTGGTAATATTGAAGAAGTGGAAATGACAACAGGAAGTACTACAGTTAAGGTTAAGCTAAAAAATGAGGATGAAGAAAAAACAGCAATAGTACCAGATACAGAAGCTTTTATAACATTAGTTCAAGATAAGGTAGCAGAAGGAAATGATATCAAATTAAATCAAAAACCTAGAAGCATATTTGCTCAAATTCCAAGTATTATAATTTCTCTTTTGCCAACAGCAATAATGGTAGCTTTATTTGTAATGATATTTAAAATGCAAGGTTTGGGAGAAAAAGGACAAGTCTATGATGACACTCAAATAAAAACAAAAGTAAAATTTGATGATGTAGCAGGATTAGATGAAGAAAAGAGTGAATTAATAGAAATAGTGGATTTTTTAAAAAATCCTGAAAAATATACAAAAATGGGAGCAAAAATTCCAAGAGGAGTACTGCTATATGGAAAACCAGGAACAGGAAAAACACTAATTGCGAAAGCTATTGCAGGAGAAGCAGATGTTCCTTTTATATCTATGAGTGGTTCAGAGTTTATTGAAATGTTTGCTGGGCTTGGAGCATCAAGAGTTAGGAAACTATTTGACAAAGCAAGAAAGCTTGCTCCATGTATTGTGTTTATTGATGAAATAGATGCTATTGGTTCAAGAAGAACATCAAATAGTGGTGCTGAGACAGAAAATAATCAGACATTAAATCAGCTATTGGTAGAAATGGATGGATTTAGTTCAGAAGAGACAATAATTGTTCTTGCAGCTACAAATAGACCTGAGATGCTAGATAAAGCTTTGCTTAGACCAGGTAGATTTGATAGAAGAATTACAATTCCAGCACCAGATTTGAAAGGTAGATTGGAAATCTTAAAAATTCATAGTAAAGATAAAAATTTATCTGATGAAGTAAATTTAGAGAGTATTGCAGAAGATACAGCTGGATTTACAGGAGCAGAACTTGCTAATATTTTGAATGAAGCTGCAATTATTGCTACAATAAATAAACACGAATCTATCGAGAATGAAGATGTAGAAGAAGCGGTTAAAAAAGTAACAGTTGGATTAGAGAAAAAACAAAGAGTTTATTCTGAAAAGGATAAAAAACTAACTGCATATCATGAAGCAGGACATGCTGTTGTAAGTAGATATTTGCCAACACAAACAAATGTAAAAGAAGTTTCAATAGTACCAAGAGGTGTTGCTGGTGGATATACAATGTATAAATCAGATGAAGATAAATATTATATTTCTAAAACAGAAATGCAAGAAAAGCTTATAGCTTTATTAGGTGGTAGAGCAGCTGAAAAATTAGTTTTAGATGATATTTCAACAGGTGCAAGTAATGATATTGAAGTTGCAACACAAATTGCTAGAGATATGGTTACTAAATACGGTATGAGTGATAATTTAGGACCTATCGATTTTCAAGGTAAAGAACCTTATGAAATCCAGATGTTTGGAGAGAATATTGGTGATAAAATTGGGCAAGAAGTTAAAAATCTTATTGATATTGCATATAATGATGCACAAAGTCTATTAATAGAGCACAGAGATAAATTGGATGTTATTGCTCAAACTTTGTTGAAAAAAGAGAAAATTAATGAGGAAGAGTTTAATAAATTTTTTGATGATATAGAGGATAAGTAATTAATTATTTTGCTCGTAATTTTTCAAAGGTCGAAGGGAATATAACTTTTTTCATTATCTCCTCAGCTTGTTATTTTATAACACATTCGGAGATGATGAAAAAAGTTATACTCCCTTCGGCATCTGAAAAGTTATTAAAATTTACAAATTGTTCACATAAATATAAGGAAAACAGCCCAAAGCACTGCTAAAGTTTAAATCTGAGATAATTTAAAAATAGCTTCTGCGTAAATTTTACTTGCCAAAATCAAATTATCAATAGAAATAAATTCATCAGTTTGGTGGCACATATCTTTTTGACCTGGTAGGTTAGGACCAAAAGAAATACAATTATCAAAAGCACGGGCGTAAGTAGCACCACCAATAGCAATAGGTTCAGCAGAAGAACTAGTAAATTTATTATAAATATCACAAAGAGTTTGAACTAAATAATTGTCCTTAGGAATATGCAAAGAAGGATTATATTTAGGAGTATCAAAATCTAAATTAGGGTATGAACTTGTAAACTTAATAAAGCGATTACCTATTTCAATAATAGGAGTATTTATAGGAACTCTTAAATTCATTCCGATTTGTAAAATATTGTTTTCAATAGCAAAATTTCCCACATTTAAAGTAAGACAACCAGATTCATCTTTAAAATTAATATCAAGACTTTTACCGTCATATTCTGTGTTAATATATCTTGAGAAAAAGTCAAATAACTCAACATTAATAGAATAATTTTTAAATAGTTCATCTAAAACAACAATTAACCTAGATATTGCATTTATACCCAAATCAGGATGAGCAGCATGTGCTTGTAATCCATGAGAAGTTAGTTTTATTTCTTCATCATTTATCTGATAAATATCAATTTCAAAATTATGATTATCAATAATCGACTTTATAACTGATGTAAAATCACACATAAATATATTGTCAGGATTAATTTTTAGTGTAATGCTAGCAAATTTAGGAACTACATTTACAGCATTATGATTGCAATCAATATCTTTTATTATAATATTATTTTGATTAGTAGTAGAAAAATCCATAGATAAGTAGGATGTTAAAACTGATTTTTCTGCATAAATACATGGAAAATCTGCATCAGGGCTAAATCCAATAGTCGGAGATTCTTCATATTCTTTATAATAGTTAATACATTTCCAATTTCTTTCCTCATCAAGTCCTAAAATCAATCGTACTCTTTTTTGAACTTTACAAGTATCCATTACAGCTTTCATAGCATATAAAGAAGCAATCACAGGACCTTTGTCATCTATTGCTCCTCTACCATATATTTTATTATCAGAAATAGTTGCAGAAAAAGGAGAAAAATTCCAGCCTTCACCTTCTGGTACAACGTCTAAATGTCCAATGATGCCAACTAAATCGGTTCCTTCTCCAAATTCTATGTATCCACAATATCCATCAATATTTTTAGTTTTAAATCCCAATTGATTTCCTAAGTCTAACATATATTCTAATGCTTTATTTATATTTTCACCAAAAGGCTTGTATGGATTTTTTGAATATGAATTAACACTAGGAATTCTTATTAATTCTTGCGTTTTTTTGATAATTTCTTTTTTATATTTTTCGATTGTTTTTTCTAACATATAACCAGTCCTTTCAAAAAGATTATATTCTATTATATAGTCGAATTCAATAAAATATGATATAATTATTAAATTAAATATATATTGTAAAACAAATAAAACTATGATAATATTTAGGAAAACGAAAGGTCGTGATTTTTTGAAAATAGAAGATATAAAAGAATTAGAAGAAAAAGCCAAACAAGTAAGAAGAGGAATAATAGAAGCAGTATATAGTAATCAATCTGGGCATCCAGGAGGTTCGTTATCTGTAGCAGATATAATGACAGTATTATACTTTAATGAAATGAATATAAATCCAGAAAATCCAAATTGGGAAGATAGAGACAGACTAGTGTTATCAAAAGGACATTGTGCACCTGCACTATATAGTTGTTTAGCCAATAGAGGATATTTTGATGTTGAAGAATTAAAAACATTTAGAAATATTAATAGTAGATTGCAAGGGCATCCAGACAAAAATAAAGTTCCAGGAGTAGATATGACGACAGGTTCATTGGGACAAGGCTTATCTGCTGCAAATGGAATGGCAATAGCAGGAAAAATAGATAATAAAAACTATAGAGTATATTGTATTTTAGGTGATGGCGAAATCGAAGAAGGTCAAGTCTGGGAAGCAGCTATGGCAGCAAATAAATACAAACTTGATAATTTATGCGTAATAATAGACAATAATAATTTACAAATAGATGGAACAATAGAAGAAGTTATGAGTTCATATCCTATTGATGAAAAATTTAGAAGTTTTGGATTTGAAATTATAAAAATAGATGGTCATAATATAGATGAAATATTAAAAGCTTTTGAAGTTGCAAGGAATATAAAAGGAAAACCTACTTGTATTATTGCTAAAACAATAAAAGGGAAAGGAATATCTTTTATGGAGAATCAAGTAGGCTGGCATGGAAAAGCACCAAATGAAGAACAATATAAACAAGCTATAGAAGAATTAAATTTGGAGAACAAATAATAATGCGGGTTTTTAAATGATATAAACAGATAAAAGTTCTGAAAAAGCCCACTGTCGTCTAGGAGGAATGAAATATAAGACATGGAGATTAAGGGAGAAGTACAAGATATCATATATCAAAATGAAATTAATAGTTATACAATAGCAACATTTGAAACAGAAGATGAAGAAACCACTATCGTGGGATATCTCCCTTTTGTTAATTCAGGAGATACACTAAAAGTAATTGGAAGATTTGTAGAACATAAAGATTATGGAAGACAATTCAAGGTAGAAACATTTGAAAAATTAATGCCAGAAACATTACCTGCATTGGAAAAATATTTGTCAAATGGTACTATAAAAGGAATAGGAGAAGACACAGCAAAAAAAATAATAAAAAAATTTGGAGAAGAAACTATACATGTTTTTAAATTTGAACCAACTAGATTAGCTGAAATAAAAGGAATAACAGAGAGTAAAGCAATAGAAATGGCAGCTAGTTTTTTAGAAAATTGGGAAGTGTGGCAAATTGTAGGATTTTTAGAGAGGTTTGGAATAGGAGCAGAACATGCCAAAAAAGTATATGACATACTAGGAACAAATGCAATTGAGCAAATTGAAAGTGACCCATATATATTGTTAGATATGGCAAGAGGAGTAGATTTTAGGCAAATTGATCAAATGGCTCTAAATCTCGGAATTAGTTATGATAATGAAAAAAGAGTTCAAAGTGGAATAAAGTATGGTCTTATAAGAGCAACAAATAATGGACATTCTTGTGTATTAAAACAAAATTTAATAGAATTTGTTGTTGTATTATTAGATGTAACATCAGAATCGGTAGAGGATAATATAATCAATCTTAAGGTAAAAGAAGAAATTGTAATAGAAAAAAGAGATGAAGAGTGGATATATTTAGAAAATTTCTATAGCACAGAAGAAGAAATTGCTAAAAGAATAATAAGATTAAATACAAGCAAAAATGTTAAAGAAATAAAAGGAATAGAAAGTAAATTAAAAAAGATAGAAAAACAATCAGATATAGAATTATCAGAAAAACAAAGAGAAGCAATAAAAGCGATTAACGAAGATAATGTAACAATTATAACAGGTGGACCTGGAACGGGAAAAACAACAATTATAAAAACAATAATAGAGCTTTATGAAGAACATGGCAAAAAAGTAGTATTGGCGGCACCAACAGGAAGAGCAGCAAAAAAGATGACAGAAGCAACAGGAGAAGAAGCATCAACATTACATAGATTATTAGGTATAGGAAAATTGGATGATGAAGGAATATACAAAAGGCATAAAGAATTTGAAGGAGCACCAATAGATGCAGATGTTATTGTAGTTGATGAGCTTTCAATGGTAGACATGTTTTTAATGAACTATCTTTTAAGATGTGTATATCAAGGAACAAAATTAGTACTAGTTGGAGATAGTGACCAATTGGCATCAGTAGGACCAGGAAGTGTATTAAAAGATTTGATAAATTCAGAAAGAATAAGAACAGTTCATTTAGACAAAATTTTTAGGCAAGCAGCAAAAAGTAAAATTATATTAAATGCCCATAGAGTAAATCAAGGAAAAAAATTCTTAGAGAAAGATGACATTGAAAATGAAGTTAATGAAGATTTCTTTTTTATAAAGCATAATTCACAGGAAAAAATGCTTCAAGAGATTATAACATTATGTACAGGAAGGTTAAAAAAATTCGGAAATTATGATTTTTTTGAGAATATACAAGTATTGACACCAACAAAAAAAGGTCTATTAGGGACGAAAGAATTAAATAAGGCATTGCAGCAAGTATTAAATCCTAATATAGATAATATGCCAGAAAAGGCAAATTCTGGTGCTATTTATAGAGCTGGGGACAGGATTATGCAAGTAAAAAATAACTATGATATAACATTTGAAAAAGAATCAAAAGAAGATAATGTAAAGACAGAAGTTGGAAGCGGAGTATTTAATGGAGAAATAGGAACAATTACTCAAATTGATGAAAGAGAAAAAGTAGTAGAGATTAAATTCGATGATAATAAGGTTGCATGGTATGAGTTTTCAGATTTAGACCAGATAGAACATAGTTATAGTATAACTATTCATAAAGCACAGCGGAAGTGAGTTTGATGTTGTTATTATGGCAATACCTCCAACTGCACCAGTTTTAATGACAAGAAATCTATTATATACAGGTATTACAAGAGCTAAGAAGTTATTAATAATTGTGGGATATGAAAAAGTGGTAGAGTTTATGATTGATAATGTAGATAGTAAGAAAAGAAATACAGGATTAGAATATAAATTAAAGAGTGAATTTTAAGTTGGCAATTTTGTGCCATTGGGGACGTGTTTTTTTGGCACAAATTAATTATGAATAACAATTAAAATATAATTTTAAATTAACAAATAAACTCTTAAAAATACAATTTAAAATGATTTGTGCCAAAAAAACACGTCCCCAATGGCACAAAAGGAGGAAAAGCAAAAATAGAAAAAATACTAGAAAGAATAATAGACATGATTTATCCACCAAAATGCGGAATATGTGGAAAATTAGATAAAAATTTTTTATGTAAAAAATGTGAAATAATGTTAAAAAACGAATTAAAAAATCAAACTAAAGATAATAAGTATTTCAAAGATAATGTAAATCTTGACGAACAACCAAGATTTTTTATAGAGGAAAAAAATAATAAACAATATTTTATACAGCATATATATTTTTTTAAATATGAGGGAATAATAAGAAAAATAATTTTAGACTATAAATTTAATGAAAAAGCATATTTATACAAGACAATTGTAAATTTTTTGTTAAAAGACAAAAAAATCTTTGAAATTTTAAAATTTTATGATATTATAATACCAGTTCCAATAAGTAATAAGAGAAAAAGAGAAAGAGGATATAATCAAAGTCTATTAATAGCAAGAGAAATAAGTAATCTTACAGGGATTCCTTATACAGATAACTGTCTTTTTAAGATTAAAAATATAATAGAACAAAGTAAATTAAATAAAGAGGACAGAATGCAGAATGTACAAGGAGTATATGAGTTAAAGAATAAAAAGATATTAGAAAATAAAAATATATTATTAATAGATGACATATATACAACAGGGAGTACAGTTAAAGAATGTTGTAAAACGTTGAAACTAGCAGAGATAAAAGAAATAGGAGTTTTGACAATTGCAAAAGATTAAAAGAGGTAGTTAAAAAGACAAAGATAAAAAAGGACTAGTATAATAAAACTTTAATTAGAGCTAGTGTTGATATAACAAAGGAGGAAATGTAATGGAAGATTTAGTTGAAAGTATTTTGGATTATGTTAGATCAGATTATACAGATTATGCAATTATGTTGAATGGTGAGTGGGGTTCACGGAAAAACATATTTCTGGAATAACAAAATAAGAAAAAAGATTGAATCTATGCAACTAAATGGTAAAAGATATACAACAATATATATGTCTTTATATGGTATTTCTAATCTTGAAGAAATTAGTAAAAAAATATTTATAGAGACTACACAGTTGATGGACAAAAATCTAAGAAAATTTATGGATACAAATGGACAAACAACAATACCAGAGTATGCAAAGACTGGGATTGATATGGCAAACTTCTTTGGAGTAACACAAAATGGTGATAAAGTAGATTATGCAGATTTCTTTTCAACAGATGACAAGGTCCTTTGTTTTGATGACTTGGAAAGAGCAAATGTTGATGTTATAGATATATTAGGATATATTAACAATTTCGTTGAACATGACCATATAAAAACAATTATTATATGTAATGAAAAAGAATTATCTACAAAATTGAAAAGTTCAAATTTGGAAATGAAAACTTTTATTGCAACATATTTGTTAGATAAGCAAGATGAATTAAATAAGACTGATAAACCAATGGTAGAAAAAATTCAAGATAAAATAGAGCATGTTTTTGATAAAGCCAATGATTATGAAAGAATTAAAGAGAAATTGATAGGAGAAACTTTTGAATATGCTCCTAAATTTGATTATATCATTAATGGAATTTTAATGAGATATGAAAAAAATCCAGATTTAATAAGATTTTTAAGGGAAAATACAGGACTTATTATATCAACATTTAACAAAAGTGGAACAAGAAATTTGAGAATATTAAAACATGCGTTAAATGATTTTAGTAAAATATATGAAATGGTAAATAAATCATATCCAAATACAAGTCATAGGGTAATACAAACAATGTTAATATTTACTATAGCTGTTTCATTTGAAATAAAAGCTGGTAAAATTACAAAAGATAAGTTCGTAAATATCAAGGATAATGAGGAATATAAATCAATATTGGTATCATCAAGAATATTAATGGATAATAGACAATTTTATATCAAGGAATTTGATAACAATTATTATTATAACTTTAAAGCAGAATATAGATTTTTCAAGTTTATTGAGTATTATGTAAGAACAAGAATATTTGATATGAAATTATTTAAAGATAATATGGAGACAATTAGAAATACAGTAGATACTGAAAACTTACCAGCATATAGAAGATTATTAACAGAAGAATATTGGAAGATACCAGATGATCAATTTGGTAAAGTAATAGAGGAAATAGTAGAAGATGTCATAACAGGTAAAATAAGGTTAATAGATATAGTAAAATTATATGCATATTTTAGCTATTTCTCAAAAAAAGAATTGATAAGTTATGATATAAAAACTATAAAAACTATATTTTTCAATGGTATGAATATATCTTCATTAACTTCTGAATATTGTCCTAACCCTGAAGAAGAGCTTGGAAAAATAGCAATTGATGAAGTTGCAGAATATATGGATGAAATATTAAAATATTTTAATTCATTAAATGCACAATTGTTAGACAAGTTGTATAAAGAAAAAGCAGATGAGATATTTAAGAATATACCTATGAAAATGGAGATATTTTATGAAAAATTTGATAAAGAATGTATGAATATTCCAATATTTAAATATTATGATCCTTATCAAATGTTCCAAAGAATTTCATGTGCTAGCAATGAAGATATTGTTTTAATAAAAGAAAAATTAGTTAATAGGGCAGACAAATATCCAAAAGAGATTGAACCTGAAATGAAAAATATAAAACAATTAAAACAAATAGTTGATGATTATTTGAAAGGAAAAGACCCATCTATAAAGATTGTTATGTTGAAAGATTTTTCTAAAACACTAGGATATATTTTGGATAAATATAAAATTAGCTTTTTGCCTAGAAAAGAAGAAAAAGTTGAAGAGACAGAAGAATAGAATGTCTAATTAATGATTTTTATTATAAAATATAAATAAGTATACAATATGAAAGCATCGGATAATGACAAGTAAATGTAAATAAAGTGAACCTAATTTATTAGATATAAGTTTAATATTTGAGGTTCACTTTATTAATTTGTAAAAATGTCTTTTTTTGAATATTAAATAAAAAATGTATATTTTTTTCCTTTATTGTAATAATAATAGTAGACATAAATTTAAAAAGGAGGAAAATTATGAAAGCAACAGGTGTTGTAAGAAGAATAGATGATCTAGGAAGAGTTGTAATTCCAAAGGAAATAAGAAAGACTTTAAGAATAAAGGAAGGAGATCCTTTAGAAATATTTACAGATAGAGAAGGTCAAATCATATTAAAAAAATATTCTCCTATTGGAGAGCTTTCAGAGTTTGCAGCAGGTTATGCAGAAACATTAGCAAAAACAACAGGACATATTGCATGTATAACAGATAAAGATACAATTATAGCTGTTTCAGGGGGTTCTAAAAAAGAATTTTTAGAGCAAGATGTTAGCCAAGAGCTAGAACAATTAATGGAAGACAAAGAAGTGTATACAAGTAAAGAAAATAGCGATGTTGCAATGCCAATTACTAAAAACGACAATAAGGAAAGAAAATATAATGCACAAGTTGTTTATCCTATAATTTCAAATGGAGACACAATTGGTTCTGTTATATTAATGTCAAAAGAGGCTAATGGTAAAATGGATGAAGTTGAAAAAAAAGTAGCACAGTCTGCAGCAACTTTTTTGGGCAGTCAAATGGAAATTTAATTATTTTGAAATTTAAGAGCGTTCTTTAAGTTAAAAATGATTTTTAGTTTTGAACTTAGGGGACGTTCTTTAAAGTTCATATTTAAAATGTGAATTTGAATCTAAATGTAAAAAATAAATTGAATATAAAAAATGGGAGATTAATGGGAAAAAAATTAATCATGAGATTTTGAAATTAACTTATTTTTTTCTTACTTTCAGTGATATCTTTTGTATCTGATAGTCCTACAATATAATCAATAGAAGTATTATAATATTTTGCTAATGTAATAAGATGTTGAATAGGTATAGTTCTTTTACCATTTTCATATTCAGAATAATATTGTTGAGAAATGCCTAATAATTCTGCTATTTCTTTTTGATATTTGTCATTATCTTCACGCAAATCTTTAATTCTCTTAAATCTCATGAATATAAACCTCCTGTTAAGTTTAACCATTTATATTATTTTAGCAAAAAAATAAAATAGATTATTTGCATACATAATAAATCGTGTATTTTATGATACAAAATTGAATTTTTTGCTTTATATGTATATTTTCTTGAATAATGTAAAAATTAATATTAGCTATATTTAAGAGGTTTTTAATATTACATTTTTGTTACATTTTATGAATTTTATTGAAATATTTTTTTGAATGATATAGTATTAATACATAATATATTATGTATTAATACAAAGGAGGATATGAAAAAAATGAGTTTTGAAAAAATTAAATCGAATAAAGGTATTACTTTGATAGCATTGGTTATAACTATAATTGTGCTTTTGATATTAGCAGGAGTAAGTATTGCAACTTTGACTGGAGATAATGGATTGTTAAATAAGGCAGGAGAGGCAAAGGAGCAAACAGAGGTAGCAGAGGTTAAGGATAGGGCACAGCTAGATATTTTAGGTTGGCAAGCAGACCAGTTGAAGGACAATAATGATGCAACATTAAATGATGATGTGGTAAAGGGAATATTAGACGGGAAAGATTATATTTCAGGATTTAATGAAGATGATCCAGAGAATATAAAGGTTATAACAGAGAATGGGTATGAGTTTCCTATATCAGATTTGTATGATAAAGATGAGAATAATCCACCAGCAGGAGGAGACGAAGTAAAAGTAGGAGAAGATTTTACAGATAGTAATGGAAATGAATGGGTATGGATAGAGGTGCCAAAAACAGCAGAAGTATATAAGACAGCAGGATTAAGTATAACTAATTTTACAGATGAAGAATATACAAAAATATATGAAGATTTAGCAAGCTATACATTAGCATATAGAAGTAGTTATACGGATGAATGGTATGAAGGATGTGGATTAGAACAAACTAAATATGACCAATTAAAGAAAAAAATGCTAAAAAGTATATATGAAAATGAAGGATTTCATATTGGAAAATATGAAGCTGGAATAAAAGAAGAAAATGTATTTAGAAGTTTTGGTACAGATTATAGTACAGAACATCCAATAAATGAAACACCAGTAATACAAGCAAATAAAATTGTATATAATTGGGTAAGAGAGTCACAAGCTCAAGAATTATCAGAAAGACTAAAAGAAGGATTAAATTTAGAAGACAAAGAAATAAGCTTAATGTTTGGAATCCAATGGGATTTAGTGCTAAAATATATTGAAACTAAAAATCCAATTTTAGGAGATACAACTAAAAATATACAGTATAAGCTAAAAACAGATTCTTCTAGTTGGGGGAATTACAAAAATATATCATTTACAGTAACGAATACAAATGCAAAATACTCGAATAATAGTGGAGTAAGTTATAATCAAGTGTCAGCAGAAGGATATGAAAAGCCAAATTCATATAAATTATTAACCACAGGAGCAACAGAAAGAAATAGTGCTGTTGGAATATTTGATTTAGCAGGAAACGTAGAAGAATGGACGTTAGAAAAAACAATAAATTCCAATAATCATTGTAGTTATAGGGGTGGGAGTTACGGTGACAGTGGTTCTGATGGTTCTGCATCTGACCGTAGTGACAATACTTCAGGTAGTAGTGACAATATAGGTTTTCGCCCAGCTTTATACTAAATGCTTTGATAGTGTGGATTTAAAGATGATATAGTAATGGGAATTTTAGACGGAAAAGATTATATTTCAGGATTTAATGAAGAAGATTCTGAAAATATAAAGATTATAACAAAGAATGGATATGAATTTCCTATATCAGATTTATATTCTGAAAATGAAAATCAAACACCTACAATATTGTACTAAATTGCTGCGAAGCAGCAATGGCCCGAGTGAATAATAAAGAGATAAATATATTAAAGATATAAAAGATTCTTAGTAGGATATATTAGGCAACGCAAGGCTGTGAATATATACGATAAGAGTCTTTTTTGATGTGCTAAACACTGTATATATGGCCGTAGTAAAATAGTATCAGAATCCAAAACGCAGTACTAAATTGCTGCGAAGCAGCAATGGCCCGAGTGAATAATAAAGAGATAAATATATTAAAGATATAAAAGATTCT
>CALXJX010000018.1 GCA_944388735.1 uncultured Clostridia bacterium | reverse complement strand
TGTACAATACAGAGTTCACTCCCTAGCAGCTTAATATTTAACCAAAAAGTGTCCAACTTTTTGGGTTCAGTACACAGCCTTAAAGTTCATTTTGCCTAATGGATAGATTTGTTTGCTATTGGGTTGCCTAATGGGACGTGTTCGTTTGGCAATTTTTTGGCCACTGGGGACAGGTTCGTTAAATATTTTAAAATTTAATTTTAAGAGTATAACAATAATAATTTAAAAAATGTCGAATGCAATTGGAAAGTTTTATAGAAAATATTAAAATGCAGAGATGAGGTTGCACTAAGTGAAGAGGCTCATCTCTGGATTTTTAAATTTTCTAAAACTTATAATGCCGCCGAGACAGTTTTTAAATTATTATTGTTATACTCTTTTAGAAATCAAATTGACAACGAACCTGTCCCCATTGACCTTTGAATTGTTACTGGCACGAACTCTTTTTTTCAAAATAATATTGCTTTTTTTGATATTGTGTAATAAAATAAAAAGCATAAAATGGAGGAAAATAAGTAATAAAAAAAATATAAATCAAAAAGTGTAGAAAACTTTTAAAGAATAACTTACCAAATAAGACAAAAACCACAAAGGACAAGTTGTAAAATAAGGCTATAAAATCAGAAAGAGGTGGTAAGGATGTTTCAAAATTTAGGAGAAGAAACAATAGGAAATATACATAATGAAAGCATAAATCACAAAAAAATAAACATATTGTTGAATGTATTTTCTAAGAAATATATTTTACTATATATAGTATCATTTATGACATCAATGGTAGGGCTAACCGGGGAATTGTCACCATTTAGTTTAAGTATGACAGCTGCATGTTTTTCAAGTTCTATTCCATTATTAGGAATTGTAATAATATCAACAATAGGAAATGCAATAGGATTTGGGCTAGGAGGAGGTCTTAGTTATTTATTAACAGTTTTAGTAATGGTAGCAACATTATTTATGATAAAACCTAAATATAATGAAGACGAAAGAAACGAAAAAATCAAAGTAGGGAAAAATTTATTTATAGCTATATTGCTAGTTCAGATAGCTAAATTTGCGATAACAGGATTCACAATATATGATATATTAGCAAGTATCACATTTGCAATTATTGCAGTTGTTTTTTACAAAATATTTGTAAATTCTATACCTATATTAGAGAATGTAACTGAAAAAGCAGCTTTTTCAATAGAAGAGGTTATAGGTACAAGCCTTCTAGTTGCGATAGCCGTAAGTTGCTTTGGAGAATTTGCAATTTTTGGCTTTTCTATTAGAAATATTTTGAGTATATTTATAGTATTATTTTTAGGGTGGAAAAATGGAATCTTGGTAGGAACAACATCAGGAGTAACAATAGGTGTTACATTAGGAATAATTACTGGTTCTGAGCCTATTATGATTGCAGCATATTCTATTTCAGGTATGATTGCTGGAATATTAAATAGATTTGGAAAGATAGGAGTTATAGTAGGATTTTGCTTAGGAAATGTTGTACTAGCATACATTTCTAATGGTTATACTGTAGAATTGATTCACTTTAAAGAAATTTTGATAGCTTCAATTGCTTTACTTGCTGTTCCAAAAACAGTTCAACTTGATATTGAAGAGTTTATAGGTAATTATAAATTTTTACCACTAGGAAGAGAAAGATCTTTAAACAGAAGTAAAGAGGCTGTTGAAAAATTAAATAATGTTTCTGAAACGATACAACAAATGGCGACTTCTATGTCAGAAGAAAAAGAAGACGGAATAGAAGAAAATAAGCAAATATTTATTGCTGAACTATTAGATTGTCTAGAACCATATAAGGATAATTTATTATATGAAGATATATCAAAAGTTGACGGGGATATTGTAGACAAGATTTTTAGATTATTATTAGATAAACAAGAGATAAATAGAGAAGATCTTTTAAAAATATTTGCTGATTGTAATAGCTATATTGTAGGTTTTGATGATAAGGAAGTAAGTAATTACCTTGAAGAAAATATTATGCAAATGATAAGAGCTATAAATACAGCATATAAAATTAGTAAATCAAGTTTTGTATGGAAAAAGAAAATACAAGAAAATAAGAAAAACATGGAAACTCAATTACAGGGCGTTTCTAAGGCAATATCAGGAATAGCAAAAGAACTAGAAAAAGAAGAATTAAATAATCCTTATGAAAAACAAGAAATAGAAGTAATGAAGCTATTAAAGCAAAAGAATATTGTTGCTGAAGGAGTTTCAATTAGAAAACAAGATAGATTTATAATAGAAGTTTATTCTAATCAGCCAATCGAAACAAATGGTGTAGAAGAGATTTTAACAAAAGTATTAAAAGAAAAAATTGTGATTAATGAAGAATCAACAGTAGGAAATAAAACTGTATATCTATCAGAAGATAAATATATAATGGCAATAGGAATGGCAGAAAATTATAAGAATCAAAATATAGTTTCTGGTGATAGCATTTTAAATGTTAGACTAAAAGACGGTAAATATTTAATTGCTTTAAGTGACGGAATGGGAACAGGAAAAAAAGCAATGGAAAGTAGTACGCAAGCTTTAAAAATGTTAGAAAACTTATTGCTATCAGGATTTGACAAAAGTACATCAATTTCATTAATTACTACAAGTTTGATTAATAAAAACGAGGAAATGTTTGCAACATTGGATATAGCGATTGTAGACTTATACAAAGGTAATATAGAATTTATAAAAAGTGGAGCTTGTCCAACATATATAAAAAATAAAAAAAGAGTACAGATAGTAAAATCTAATTCATTACCAGCAGGAATGATTAACAATCAAGATAATTTACAAGTATTTGATCGAGATATTGAACCAGGAGAAATAATGCTTATGTGCACAGACGGTATTTTAGATTCTAATATAGAATATAAAAATAAGGAGTTGTGGATCAAATATTTGCTAGAGGATATAGAAACTAATAATACTAAAAAAATAGCAGATTTAGTATTAAATGAGGCAATAGACAATAATTTTGGAAAAGCTAAAGATGATATGACTTTGGTTGTATGTAGATTTTTAAAAAAGGATTAATTGGAAATCAAATTAGGAGGAATATTACCATGAGCAAGGGAAAGAGATATGAAGAACCAAAATTAAATATAAAAAAAGTTATAGCTGTAATACTTGCAATAATTGTTATTATTATGTCTATATTTATAATAAAAGGCATTTTAGACGGGGATGATGGAACAGGAAAAATAGTTAGTCAAAGTTATTTCGCAGCATTTAAAGACAATAAATGGGGAGTTATAGATGCAACAGGGAATACAGTTATAGATCCTTCTTATGAAGAAATGATAATTATTCCTAATAGTAAAAAGGATATCTTTTTATGTGTATATGATGTGAATTACGAAACAGGTGAATATAAAACAAAAGTATTAAATAGTAAAAACGAAGAAATATTTACACAATACCAAAAAGTAGAAGCAATTCAAAATAAAGATGAAAATAATCAAATATGGTATGAAGACAATGTATTAAGATTTCAAAAAGACGGAAAATACGGTTTGATTGATTTTTCAGGAAAAGAGATATTAGGAGCAGAATATGATTCAATAACTGCAGTAGAAGGTATAAAAAATAGTTTATTAATTCAAAAGGCAGGAAAATATGGTGTTGCAAATAATGAAGGTAATATTGTACTAGATCCAATTTATACTGAGATTACTAATTTAGGAAAGGAAAGTAGTGCAGGATATATAGTAAGAAATGATAGTGGAAAATATGGAATAGTAGATACATCTAAGAATCAAATATTAGAGGCAAAATATGACCAAATAAATAAAGTGTATGGCAATGACTTGTATGTTGTAACTGAAAACGGAGCGAAAAAAGTAGTGAATAAAGCAGGAGAAGATGTTATTACACAGGGATTTGAAGAAATTATAGGAATATTAAAAACAAAAGCTGCAGGAGTTATATATAAATCTAATGGAAAATTAGGAATTATGGAATTAGACGGCCAAGTAAAAGTACAGCCAATATATGATGATTTAAAAGAAGGAAAAGAAGGAAGTATAATTGCTACAAAAGATGCAAAAGTAGGTATAATCGATTTAACGGGAATCGAAAAAGTAGCTTGCCAATATGAATCAATTGAGTATAACGAGATTGCAGATATATATATTGCAGAAGATAGCAATTTCAATAGCAATATTATGGACAGCAATTATCAAGTAAAACAAATAGGAATTCTTACTGAAATGAATACAGATAAAGGATATTTTGAATTAAGACAAGGAGACGAATATAAGTATTACAATTTTAAATTTGAAGAGAAAAATGCAGTAGATATTTTACCAAATAATACATTGTTTATAAGCAAAAAAGATGACAAATATGGATTTGTTGATAAAAATGGGAATGTTGTAGTTAATTATATTTATGATGATGCAACAAAGCAAAATGAATATGGATATTGTGGAATAAAAAAAGACGGAAAATGGGGAGCTATTGATAATAAAGGAAATGTTGTTATTGAGCCTACTTATAATTTAGATGATTATTTGATGATTGACTTTATTGGCAGATGGCATTTTGGGAAAGATATTAATATGAACTATTATAATCAGTTATAGTTATATGAGCAAGTAGAAATATCATAGAATTAAAGATTATTTAAACAACTAGAAATAAAAAAACAGATAAGAAAGGTAAAAATCGTAATTGAAAGGTGATAATAATGGAACTAAAGATAAAATATCAATATACATACTTTATACATCCATTCATAATAAAAGAAGGAAAATATCAAAAATATATTTTAAAAATGTTAAAAGACAACAATTTCGAGTTGAAAAGATTTGAAAAAGGGAAGGATTTACATGTATATAAATTCTTTACACCTAAATTGAGAGATTTTCTGTTTTCAAGTTTTAGTTTTACAAACGAAAAATTCAATAGGTTTCAAGAATTGCCAATTGAAACAAGAGCAGCTATTCTTGCTAAATATCCTTGTAATATATTTACATATAAATTAAAAAAAGATATACAAGGAAAAGCAGGAAATGGAAAAGGGATATTTTTCAAAATAAGAAAAATAGAAGTAATATGTTTTCAAACAGGTATATGTTTTTTGTCAATAAAAACTAATATAGAAGATAGTAAAGAATTTTCAGATTTACTTAATTTTAATTACAAATTTAGAGATATAAATCAAGAAACTGGATATTTAAACAGTTATGATAATATTTCTATACAAACAGATAGTTTTGATAATATAGAAAATTTTAAGCAATTTATATCATCAGTTACAGGCTCAAATATTGAAGCTATAAAGTTAGATATAGATACAGAAAGATTTTTAACATACTCATATACTTGTATTGACCAAGAAGCGTGGAATTCAGAAAATCATTTCGAGGAATTTGAACATAACTTTATTAAATATGCAAATGTATTACCAGCAGATAATGTTGCAAAATTAAATAAAGACGAAGTAATTATGTTTTCAAAATGGAAATATGCGAAAATGGGATTAACTAAAAGATGTGTATCATTGCTAGCTTCTTCTAGTGATATGAATAATTATACAATTTTACCAGAAGAATATGAAAATCAATATTTTTATACATATATTTTCGCATTGTATAAAAGGATATATTTAAAAAAATTGGGGCTAGAATGTAAAGAAGCTATAAACAAAAGAAAAACTAGAAAGAAATTTATAGACTTTACAAAAAATATATGGATTCAAGAAGTTTCAGAAAACGAAATTGGTACAATAATTAATCAAAAATTGCAAGAAGTATTTGAGTTGGATGAGTTGTACTATAAAATAAAAACTGAATATGATACTATGTATAAGGAGTTAAACATAGAAAAAAATTCAAGAATAACAATTGCAATAACGATTGTTTTAGTCGCTTCATTATTATTTAATGTGTTGAACTTTATTATGCTGATGAAACAATAATTTGAAAGGAATAAAAATGGAATTTACTTGTGGCACAGATATTATAGAAATTGATAGAATAAAAGAAAGTATAGAGTCTTTAGGTGAAAGATTTTTAAATAAGGTTTACACAAAAAAAGAAATAGAATATTGTGAAAGTAAAAAAGCTCAAAAATATCAACATTACGCAGCAAGATTTGCAGCTAAAGAAGCAGCTTTTAAGGCTGTTTCAAAATATATAGATAATAAATACGAAGTGTCTTGGAAAGATTTTGAGGTTGCGAATGATGAAAATGGTAGACCCATTTTAAAGATTTTTAATGAAACTACTGAGAAGGATAAAAAGGAGATTGTGGCAAAAATTAAGCAAATAGATGTTAGTTTGTCTCATTGTAAGGAATATGCTGTTGCAAATGTTATTGTGGTTGTGCCATTGGGGACGTGTTTTTTTGGCACAAATAAAATATTAAAATGCTAATATCATACTCATTTTAATAGATTAGAATAATATTAGCATTTATTTTTTAAAATTTGTGCCAAAAAAACACGTCCCCAATGGCACAATTTAGCTAAGAGTAGAAAGGAAAATGCAAAAGTGAAACTTATTGATAGTCATTGTCATTTAGATGATGAAAAATTTGATGTGGATAGAGAAAGCATAATAGAAAATTTAAAAAAATTAGATATAGAAAAAGTTATATCAGCTGGATATAGCTTAGAAAGTTCTGAAAAAGCAGTTGAACTTTCAAATAAGTATGATTTTATTTATTCAACTTGTGGAATTTCTCCAAATGATCTTCCACATAGTGAGAAAGAATTGTGGATAATGTTAGAGAAAATTGAGAATCTAGTGAAACAAAATTCTAAAGTAGTGGCAATAGGGGAGATAGGTTTAGATTATTATTGGAATCAGGATAATAAAGAACTCCAAAAAAAAGTTTTTATAGAACAAATTAAATTGGCTAATAAATTAGAACTTCCTATTGTAATTCATACTAGAGAGGCTATAATGGATACAATAAAAATTTTAAAGCAAAATGAAGTGAAAAATAAAGGTGTATTTCATTGCTGCCCTTTGAATAGAGAGTTAGTTAAAGAGGCTTTAAAATTGGGATTTTATATATCTTTTGCAGGCCCTGTGACATTTAAAAATTCTAAAAATGCAGAAGAGATAATTACAATGGTTCCGAATGATAGGATATTGATAGAAACAGATAGTCCTTATTTGTCTCCAGAACCTTTGAGAGGAAAAAGGAATGAGCCAAGTAATGTCAGATTTGTGGCTCAAAAAATAGCTGATGTAAAAAATATGAATGTAGAAGAAGTTGCTAATTTTACGTTTGAAAATGTAAAAAAGATATTTAAAATATTGTAATAGTTCAGAGGTCAAAGGAGAACTAATGATTTTTTTCATAATCTTCTCGGCTTGTTACATAAATTATAAATTCTAAGCTTTAAATAACCGAGCCTCTCGTTAATCACGCTTCCTCAGTTATTTAAAGCTAAGAATTTAGACATTTATTTCACGGCACATTCGAAGCTTATTCAAAAAATCATTAGTTCTCCTTTGACCTCTGAACTATTATCAAATATTATCTTAAATTTCTTAGTGCTTCAATTCTATCTGCTGTACTAGGGTGAGTTGACCAGATGCTAGTAGTTTTTTTCTTGCCCTCTTTAGTATTCTTTCTAAAAGGATTAACAATATACATATTAGCAGTTGCACTGTTAGCAGTTTGTAATTGATTAGGATCATTTTCAAGCTTCTCCAATGCAGATATTAAACCATCAGGATTACGTGTGATTTCAACAGCTGTACTATCTGCTAAAAATTCTCTTTTCCTAGATAAAGCTAGTTGCATTAAGGAACCAAAAATAGGTGATAGAATTAAAAATATTAATCCTATAAGCATTAAAATTCCATTACCCTTACTATCGCTATCCCTGTCTCTTGCACCGCCCCAAAATAACATTCTAGCAAACATATCAGAAAGCATAACAATAAAACCTACCATTACAGAAACAATGCAACTTAATCTGATATCATAGTTTCTAATATGACTTAATTCATGTGCGATTACGCCTTCCAATTCATAATAATCTAATTTTTCTAACAAACCGGTAGTAACGCAAATAACAGCGTTTTCAGGATTTCTACCAGTTGCAAATGCATTTGGCTGAGGGTCATCTACAACATATAATCTAGGTTTAGTATTTAATCCAGAGCTAATCATTAAGGCATCTAAAATATTAACAATTTTTAAATCTTCTTCTTTGGTGGCAGGTCTTGCTTTGTTTAATGAAAGTACAATCTTATCACTGTAATAATATGAACCAAATGCTGATGCAATTGAAAAAATTAATGCTATTACAATGGATATAGGACCTAATTCTAATGCGTGACAAATGTAATAAACTATTAAAGTTATAACAACAATGAAAATTGCGATAATAACTCCTGATTCAATTTTATTCTTTTTTATATTTTCAAACATTTTAAAAATCCTTTCTTTTCTGTAATAAGTCAAAAAATTTTTTAAATATAATTTTGTTTAATTTTTTGAAAATTACTAACAATATTAGTTAAGTATAATTTTTTGTATAAAAGTATTAATAATGAAAATGGAAACGGTTCAAAGTGAGAGTTTCTCTAGTTTGAATCCGTTTCCAGATAGCTCAAATAAATTTAACTATGAATTTGAACCAAAATCTACTTTTACATTTTTTCTAGCTTCATCATTTTCTGTTTTGAATAAGTCACGAGACTTAAAATTGAACATTCCAGCAATTATGTTTGACGGAAATACTTCTAGTTTTGTATTGTACATTGTTACAGTATCATTATAGAATTGCCTAGAAAAAGAAATTTTGTTTTCAGTATTTCTTAATTCTTCTGATAACTCAGAAAAGTTTTGATTTGCTTTTAAATCTGGATAATTTTCTGATACAGCCATTATTGTTTTTAAAGCTGTTGATAATTCATTATCTAGATTAGCTTTTTCAGAAATGCTTTCTGTATTTGCCCATGATGTTCTTAATTGTGCAATTTTTTCAAAAGTTTCATTTTCATGTGTCATGTATCCTTTTACTGTTTCTACAAAGTTAGGTATTAAATCAAATCTTCTTTGTAGTTGTACGTCAATTTGACTCCATGCATTATCTACTTTTATCCTTGCTTGAACTAAGCCGTTATACATTGCGATAATTGCAATAATGATGACTGCAATGATTGCTACTATAATCCAAACCATATTTTATCCTCCTTGTTATTATTATATACAATTTTATATTATCATATTAAAATATTTTATACAATAATTTTGTGAAAATATTGTGAAAACATTGTAACAATTCAGGGGTCAATGAAGGAAGTGTGATTTCTTGAGTAAGCTTCGAATGTGCCGTGGAATAGATGTATAAATTCTTAGCTTAAAATAACTGAGGAAGCGTGATTAACGAGAGGCTCGGTTATTTTAAGCTTAGAATTTATAATCTATGGAGCAAGCCGAGAAGATTGCGAAAGAAATCACACTTCCTTCATTGACCTCTGAATTGGTACAAAACATTTCTGATTTTTAGTATTAATTACAATTTGCCTGAATATACTATAATATATAAAAACAAGGAATCGGACAAAGCTAGTAAAACCAAGGATTTTACAAATTTGACAAAATAAGCAAAAAATAGTATAATATAGTTGTTGCCAAAAAAGGAGGTAATAATTTTTATGAAAAAAGAAGAAAAAGCTTCCATTTCTATCATGAGGATAATTTGTGTAAGCATAATTCTTATATTAATATCAGGAATAGGAGTTATGGCGGTAAGCACAAATTTAAATGATGTTAAAATTGTTTTACAAAATGGATATGAAATGACAGCATTAACTCCAAAAACAAAAGTTAGTGAAATTTTAAAAGAAAATAACATTATATTAGAAGAAGACCAGAAAACAATACCAGACCTAGAAAGTGAAATTTCAGCAGGAGAAAGCATAAAAATCACAGACAAGTCATATAATGAAGTACAAATAGCAAAAATATCTGAAGAAGGTGTACAAACTACTTTAGATCAATTATTAGAAAATTATGCACCAATTACAGAAAAGATCGTTGTTGAGCAAGTTGCTATACCATTTGAAACAATTACAAAAAATACTAGCGGTGCAACAAGTGGGACAACAAATCGAGTTGTGCAACAAGGAAAAGACGGATTAAAAGAAATAACATATAAAATAAAATATCAAAATGAAGTAGAAATTGAAAAAACAGTTATATCAGAGGTTGTTGTAACAGAACCAGTAAATAAAATTGTAGAAGTTCAAAAAATACAAACTACTTCGAGAGGTGCAACAACAACAAGAACATCAGCCGTATCTTATGGCGGAGGAAAATGGTCATATTCAGCATCAGACTTCGATTTATTATGTGCAATAACAGCTCAAGAATGTAGTTCAAGTTATGCAGGAGCATTAGCAGTAATAACTACAGCATGTAATAGAGCAGAAAGTGCAAAATGGGCTAGAAATGGCAAAGATCCATTAAGCCAATATAAAGCAAAAGGACAATTCTGTTATTCAATAGACAGCCATTGGAAAAAGAGATTAAATGGAAATTATTCATCAACAGTAAAACAAGCTGTTACAGATGCACTAAATGGAAAAAGAAATCACAAATACTTGTCTTTTAGAGCAGCCGGAACACATTCAGGTCAATTAATAGGTGGAAATGTATATTTTTAAATTTTAATTTTATAATGGTAACGTAATATTTAAAGTTAGGGTGGAAGTTTTTATCCTAACTTTTTTTAGTTGTAGTAAATTGCATTTCTAATAACATTCAAAACTTAAAAAAGTATATATTGAAATTAAAAGGAAAATATAGTAAAATTAGTGAAAATAGAAATTATGATCAGTTTTAATGAAAGGAAGAATTATAAATGATAAAATTAATATCTTGGAATGTAAATGGAATAAGAGCATGTTTAAACAAGGGATTCGAAAACTTTTTTAAAGAAGTAGATGCAGATATCTTTTGTATACAAGAAACAAAATGCCAACCAGATCAAATAGAATTAAACTTTAACGGATATAAAAGTTATTGGAATAGTGCAGAAAAGAAAGGATATTCAGGAACAGCTATTTTTACAAAAAAAGAACCTTTATCAGTTTATTATGGTATAGGGATAGAAGAGCATGATAAAGAAGGAAGAGTAATAACATTAGAATTTAAAGATTTTTATATGGTAACTATTTACACACCAAATGCAAAAAGAGGATTAGAAAGATTAGATTATAGACAGATATGGGAAGATGAAGTAAGAAAATACTTATTAAAATTAGATAAAGTAAAACCAGTTGTTATGTGTGGGGATTTAAATGTAGCACATAAAGAAATAGATTTAAAAAATCCAAAATCAAATAGAGGAAATGCCGGATTTACAGATGAAGAAAGACAAAAAATGACACAATTATTAAATGCAGGATTTGTAGATAGCTTTAGATATCTTTATCCTGATAAAACAGATAGCTATACTTGGTGGTCATATATGGGACGAGCAAGAGAAAAAAACATAGGTTGGAGAATAGATTATTTTATAACATCAAAGAGAATAGAAAAAGATATAGAAGATGCTATTATATATCCAAATATCTTTGGAAGTGATCATTGTCCAGTTGGATTAATTTTAAATAGAGAGAAATCTAAATAAAAAAAAAGCTTAACTTAAAAATTGAGGCATAAATCATTTATGTGATAAGTATTATTTAGGTATATTTGAAAAAGAAAGGAATGTAAAATTAAATGAATGAAGTAAAAAATCATTGGAAGAAATGGCTTTATTGGTTCTTACTTGGAGTAGCGATTATAATAGTATATAAAGCATTAGACAATTTTGGAAATATAATGGAAGTTGTAAATACATTTTTTACAATTATAGCACCATTTTTTGTTGGAATATTTATAGCATATTTATTATATATGCCATGTAAAAAGATAGAAAAAACATATCTTAAATCAAAATCAAAGTTTTTAAAAAAGCGAGCAAGAACATTAAGTATAATTACAGTATATATTATAGTGTTATTATTAATAATTATTTTAATAAATTTTATATTGCCAGTAGTAGTAGAAAGTGTAACAGATTTAATAAATAATATTCAAGGATATTATGAAATAGCAATGCAAAGATATAATGAATTGCCAGAAGATTCATTGTTAAAAAGTGAAATGTTTAATGATTTAATGGAAAATGTAAAAAACTTAGATATAAAACAATATATTCAACTAGATAAAATATTGCAATATTTAGGAAATGCAATAGATGCGGTTACTAGTATATTTAATGTGTTTGTAGCAGTAATAGTTTCTATATATGTTTTAGCAGAAAGAAGTAGAATACTAAAATTCTTAAGAGATTTGGCAAGTGTAACTTTTAAAGAAAAAATTTATAAAAATATAGATAAATATTTTAATAATTCAAATGAAATATTTTTTAAATTTATAGCAAGCCAATTCATAGATGCGGTTATAGTAGGAATATTAGTAACTATAGCAATGAGTATAATGGGAATAAAATATGCACCATTATTAGGATTTATGATAGGGTTGTTCAATATGATACCATATATTGGTGCTATTATTGCAGTGGCAATAGCAGCTCTAATTACATTGATTACAGGTGGTTTAAGTCAAACTATATGGATGCTTATAATAGTTATTATTTTACAGCAAATAGATGCAAATATAATAAATCCACATATAGTAGGGCAATCATTAAAAATAAGTCCGTTACTTGTTATATTTGCAGTAACTGTTGGAGGTGCATATTTTGGTGTAATAGGAATGTTTTTAGCGGTTCCAGTTACAGCTGTTATTAGAATTTTAGTAGTAGATTATATTAATTATAAAAAAGCTATTGGTTAATTTGCCATTGGGGACGTGTTCGTTTGGCAATTTTTTGCCATAAGGGACAGGTTCATTATTAATTTTATTTCTAAAAGAGTATAACAATAATAATTTAAAAACTGTCTCGGCGGCATTACAAGTTTTAGAAAATTTAAAAATCCAGAGATGAGCCTCTTCACTTAGTGCAACCTCATCTCTGGATTTTAATATTTTCTATAAAACTTTCCAATTGCATTCGCCATTTTTTAAATTATTATTGTTATACTCTTAAAATCGACTTGAAAAGTATTTGGCGAACCTGTCCCTAATGGCAAAAAATTGCCAAACGAACACGTCCCCAGTGGCAATTCGACATTAGTTACCATTTTTCGGTTTACCAAAACAAAAAAAGTAATTTATAAAAAAGTAAAAAAAGCTACAACAGATATAACTATAGCTAATCATCGAATTTGTAATATAAATGTAATAAAAGAAAAACCCCTAGAGAATAAGGGGTATTTTTTTGTGAAAAATAAAAAGTTGCAATTGCAACAGAAACATTTTTTTAAAGAGATATAATCAAAGAAATGAAACAAAAAGTTTCTAAAATAACATGACAGGGGGATAAGTTTGGAGATTAGCCAGATTAAAGCCTTCAGAAAGGAAAGGTAAAATATGTTAAATGTCGTAAAAAGGAACAAAAAAACAAATTCTCTTGATTTTGCACTAATGGTAGATTCAGCAAATAAAGCAGAACGTCAAGAGTATGATGAAACAAAAATTGTTGAAGCTTTAGTAAAAGAAGCAAATTGTGAAGAAAGGTTAGCAAAAGAGGTAGCATCAGCTGTAACAGAAAAATTACAAAAGACAGGAATTGAATTAGTAGATACTTCTTTAATTCGTTCATTAGTTAATAATGAATTATTAGAAAGAGGTTTGAATAAAGAGTTGAGAACAAATTCGGAGGTTAATATTCCATTTTATAATATAACAGAGATTATAGAAAATGCA
The DNA here is from genome assembly GCA_944388735.1 of uncultured Clostridia bacterium. Taxonomy (GTDB): domain Bacteria; phylum Bacillota; class Clostridia; order TANB77; family CAG-508; genus CAG-269. Next base: position 14,144 of record CALXJX010000018.1, on the reverse strand, counting down.
AATAAAGAAAATGGAAATACTGCACATAATCCTGAATCTATTAATTTAACACTAGCAGATAGAATTTTAAAGGAGTATGCTTTAAAAGAAATTTATCCTGCAGATATTGCGGAATCACATTTAAATGGTGAAATTCATATACATGATTTAGGTATGGTAGATAGATTTTATTGTTCTGGACATTCACCAGAATATATTAAGAAAAATGGAATAAAAAATATACCAACAATTCCGTCAAATTCAAAACCGGCAAATTGTGCAACAGTTTTAGCAAGACATATTTGTTCTATTACACAATTTTTGCAAAGTCAATTTGCAGGAGCAATTGGTTGGGAGGCTTTAAATGTATTTTTTGCACCTTTGTTAACTAATATGACATATAAAGAAATAAAACAATTAGCTCAAACATTGATATTTGATTTATCACAACTTGCAGGAGCAAGAGGTGGACAAGTTGCTTTTACAGATTTTAACGTATATTTATCAATTCCTGAACATTATAAAAATGTCCTTGCAATGGGTGCAAGAGGAAAATACATGGTAAGAGATTATTTAGAGAATATATATTACTTTGATACACAAGAAGAAGCAAAAAAATATGCAGAAGAAAATGAATATCATTTGCTAAGGTATAAGGATTATGAAAGAGAAGCAGCTCAGTTTACAAAAGCGATATTAGAAGTTGTAGGAGAGGGAGATGCAGACGGAATGCCATTTGCTTTTCCAAAGATTAATTTACATATTAATCAAGAGTCTTTTACAGATCCAACAGCTAAAGCATTATTAATGTTAGCATGTGAAGCTTCAAGCAAAACTGGTTGTCCATATTTTATATTTGATAGAAATGCTTTTTCAGTTTCACAATGTTGTAGATTAAAAATTGATTTTACAGAAGAAGATAAGAAATTAATAGAAACACCAGAAGAATTAAGATTTGTTGGTGGACAAAATGTATCAATTAATTTACCAAGAATGGCTTTGAAATCAGATAAAGATATGAATAAATTTTACGAGGAATTATCAAAATGTATGGATAAAGCTGCAAGAGCACATATTGTTAGACAAGATTATGTATGGAAATTAGCAAACTTAGAAAATTCACCACTTAGTTTCTATGTTAATGGAATGGATGGAAAACCTTACGTTAGATTAAAAAATATTTCATATTTAATAGGAATTGTAGGATTAAATGAATGTGTATACAATTTGATAGGAAAAGAGATGCATGATACAGATGAAGCATATTCATTAGGATTACAAATTATTTCTTATATGTATCATGAAACAAAGAAATTATCTGCTAAATATGGAATTAATATGAAACTAGAAGAAACTCCAGCAGAATCAACAGCTGGAAGGTTTGCAAAATTGGATATTAAGAAATACGGTGATAAAGCATTTGTTAAGAAAAATGATTTTGGAATTTATTATACAAATTCAGTACATTTTGCGACAGATAGTGATGTAGATTATATTACACGTTTGATGAAACAATCAAAATTCCATAATTTAGTTGAAGCTGGAAGTATGATACATATTTGGGGAGGAGAAAATAGTCCAGATCCAAGAGCAATATTTGATTTGATAAAAACAACTTGGGAGAAAACAAAATGTGTACAATGGGTATTATCACCAGAATATACTTTGTGTAAAGATTGTCATACTAGACACAATGGATTGATTGATAAATGTACTAAATGCGGAAGTGAGAATGTAAGAGGAGTTACAAGAATTACAGGATATTATGTGTTTATTGATAAGTTTAATTCTGGAAAAAGAGCAGAATTGGAAGATAGAAAAAGAGAAAAAATAGGATAGATATAAAATTAAAAAATTTATTTTTATAAGAAATATCAAAAGCAATATATAAATAAAAAAGGAAGGAGCGAATGATATATTTAAGTAATTAAATATATCATTCAAATAAAAATTATGATAAAAATATATACAACAACTACATGTCCAAGATGTCAAACATTAAAAGGACTATTTAAAGATAATCATATAGATTATGAAGAAGTAAATATAGAACAAGACTTTGTAGCAAGAGCAAAACTTATTGAAAATGATATTTATCAAGTACCAGCTTTAGAGGTAAATGGAGTAATAAAAGATGGTGAAGTTGATGAACTAGCTCAATTTGCAAATGTAAAGTAGGTGATAGATTTGATTAAATCTGTATTATGGGCAAATATGCTAGATTATCCGGGACATGTAAGTACATCATTATTTTTTGACGGATGTAATATGGATTGTGAGTTTTGTCAAAATAAACTTTTAGCCAAAGAAAAAACTATTGACTTTGATACTGAAATTTTACCTAAGCTATTAGAAAGAAAAGAAATGGTTGAATATGTTGTTTTGTCGGGCGGAGAGTGTACAATTGCAAAAGAATGTCAAAGGGTAATTGATGTATTACATAGAAATGGATTTAAGATAGGATTACATACTAATGGATATTATCCGGAATTTTTAGAAAAGAATATTAGTAAAATAAGTTATATAGGTATGGATATAAAAAATAGTTTTGAAAATTATGATGATATTTCAGGTGTAGAAATTGATGTTGAAAAGATAAAGAAGAGTATAGATATTATTATAAATAATTTGAAAGACTATGAGTTTAGAACAACGGTTTACCCTAAGTATATAGATACTGAAGATTGCGAACAAATTGCAAAGTATTTGGGGGAGAAAAATGCTAAGATATATGTTTTGCAACAGTATAAAATGGTGAATGGTGTTAATGTTATTCCATTTTCCAAAGAAAAGCTTGAAAATATAAGGGATTTATGTAATAAATATGTTAAAACAAATTTAAGAGGGATAAAGGATTAGTTAAGAATTTATACATCTATTCCACGGCACATTCGAAGCTTGTTCAAGAAAGCATATTGCCACCTTTGACCTCTGAACTGTTATGAAATTTTTTTGATGAATTTTTGCTCAAACCATTGACATCCGTAAGAAAAATATGGTATTATTAAATAAGTTTTGCAAAAGTAATATACCCAAAAAGAAAAAAAGAATACGGGTGGTAAAAATAATATATATGAGAGAAAATATAAAATAGAATAAAACATTAGAGCCAGTTGAAAAAATGCGATTTTTTTAACAGCTCTTTTATTGCCATTTGATTAATATATAAGTAAAACTTTGCAATTCAAAATTTTTATTCCAAAGCTAAAAATTAAAAGAAGAGGAATTAAACTCAAGGAGCCCTAAGGGATTCTGGTTTGTAGGAGCAGACGAATCAGAACCTTAGTAAGCAAATTGTTTTTAAGAAGGACTTCTTTTAAAAAATATATTTTTTAATCTGCTTAATATTTTTTAAGGAGTGATTCTTTTGAAGCTAAAAGAAGTTAAACACGAGAAATCATCACGTATGGATTTCGCAAAAGTTGGAGATTTTATCGAAATGCCAAACCTAATCAAAGTGCAAAAAGATTCTTATGATTGGTTTGTAGAAGAGGGATTAGGAGAAGTATTAAAAGACATATCTCCAATAGAAGACTATTCTGGAAATTTAGTTCTTGAATTTTTCGATTATTACATGGAGGACAAAACAAAATACACAGTAGAAGAAGCAAAAGAAAGAGATGCTACATACTCTACAAGACTACATGTAAAAGTAAGATTAATCAACCGTGAAACTGGAGAAATCAAAGAGCAAGAAATTTATCTTGGAGACTTCCCATTAATGACTGATAGTGGAACATTCATAATTAATGGTGCTGAAAGAGTTGTAGTAAGCCAATTAGTTCGTTCACCAGGTTGTTATTATGCAGAAGAATTTGACACAAAAACAGGAAAAAGAACTTATACATCAACAGTAATGCCACTAAGAGGTGCATGGCTTGAATATGAAACAGACGGAAATGATATTTTCTGGGTTCGTGTTGATAGAACAAGAAAAGTTCCAGTAACAACATTATTAAGAGCAATAGGAGTCATTTCAGATGACCAAATAAGAGAATTATTTGGAGATGAAGAAATGATAACAGCTACAATAGCTAAAGATACAATTAAAGACCAAGATGAAGCTTTAATTGAAATTTATAAAAAATTAAGACCAGGAGAATTACCAACAGCAGATGCAGCAAGAAATTTATTTAATGGATTATTCTTTGATAACAGAAGATATGATTTAGCAAAAGTAGGAAGATATAAATTTAACCAAAAATTAAACTTATCAACTAGAATTAAAGATAAAGTAGCAGCACAAGATATAGTTGATGCAGAAACAGGAGAAGTTTTTGTACAAGCAGGAGAAGTTATTTCAGAAGAAGCTGCTGAAAATATTCAAAATTCAGGAATTAATATTGTAGATGTTATGGTTGGAGAAAGAAAAGTAAGAATAATAGGAAATTCAACTGTAAATATCCATAAAGTATTACCTAATGTTGATTTAAGCAAACTACATTTCAAAGAATTAGTAAATTACAATGTTTTGAAAAGTATTATAGATACAACAGAAGAAAAAGACTTAGCAAAAGCAATTGAGGAAAGATATAATGAATTAGTGCCAAAGCATATAACAACAGAGGATATGATAGCATCAATTAACTGGTTATTAAATCTTTCACACGGACTTGGAAAACCAGATGATATAGACCACTTAGCAAACCGTAGAATACGTTGTGTAGGAGAATTATTACAAAATCAATTTAGAATTGGTTTGACAAGACTGGAAAGAGTTGTTAGAGAAAGAATGACAATTCAAGATTTAGATGTAATTACACCTCAAACATTAATTAATACAAAACCAATTACATCTGCAATTCGTGAATTCTTTGGAAGTTCACAATTGTCACAATTTATGGATCAAACAAACCCTCTTTCAGAATTAACACATAAAAGAAGAATTTCAGCATTAGGACCAGGAGGATTAACAAGAGAAAGAGCAGGATTTGAAGTACGTGATGTTCATTATACACATTATGGTAGATTATGTCCTATTGAATCTCCAGAAGGACCAAATATAGGATTAATTTCAGCATTATCATCATTTGCAAATATTAATGAATATGGATTTATTGAAACACCATATAGAAAAGTAGATCCAGAAAATCATACATTAACAGATATTGTAGAATATATGAGTGCAGATGTAGAAGATAATTACATTATAGCTCAAGCATCTGAACCAGTTGATGAAAATGGACAATTTGTTAATAAAAGAGTAAGAGTTCGTTTTAAAAATGAAGTTATTGAGGTAGACAGAGATATGGTTCAATATGTTGATGTTTCACCAAAACAATTGGTATCTATCGCAGCAGCTATGATTCCATTCTTAGAGCATGATGATGCAAAAAGAGCATTAATGGGAGCAAACATGCAACGTCAAGCTGTACCTTTAATGATTACAGAAAGTCCAATTGTAGGAACAGGAATTGAATACAGAGCAGCAAAAGATTCAGGAATTTTAATTTTAGCAGAAGACGATGGAGTTGTAGAAAAAGTAACAGGGGATTATATAACTGTAAAATATGCTAATGGAAAGAAAATAACTCATAAATTACGTAAATTTAAGAGAACAAATGGTGGTACTTGTATTAACCAAAAACCAATTGTAAAAGTTGGTGAAAAGGTAAAAAAAGGTGATGCTATTGCAGACGGACCATCAACAAAAAATGGAGAAATGGCTCTTGGTAAAAACGTTTTAGTAGCTTTTTCTACATGGGAAGGATACAACTACGAAGATGCTATTTTGATTAATGAAAAATTAGTTAAAGAAGATGTATTTACATCAATACATATAGAAGAATATGACTGTGAATGTCGTGATACAAAATTAGGAGCAGAGGAAATTACAAGAGACATTCCAAACATTGGTGATGATTCTTTAAAAGACTTAGATGAAAACGGAATTATTAGAATTGGTGCAGAAGTAAGACCTGGAGATATATTAGTAGGTAAAGTTACTCCAAAAGGTGAAACAGAGCTAACAGCAGAGGAAAGATTGTTAAGAGCTATCTTTGGAGAAAAAGCGAGAGAAGTAAGAGATACATCTTTAAGAGTACCACATGGTGAAGCAGGAACAATTGTAGATGTTAAAATCTTTACAAGAGATAATTCAGACGAATTAGGACCTGGAGTAAATCAAATTATCAGATGTTATATAGCTACAAAAAGAAAGATTTCAGTCGGAGATAAAATGGCTGGACGTCATGGTAATAAAGGTGTTATATCAAGAGTTTTACCAGAAGAAGATATGCCATTCTTGCCAGACGGTACACCAATTGATATAGTTTTAAACCCATTAGGTGTTCCTTCTCGTATGAACTTAGGTCAAGTTTTAGAAGTACATTTAGGAGGAGCTGCAAAAGCATTAGGATGGAAAATATCTACACCTGTATTTGATGGAGCAACAGAAAAAGATGTAAGAGAGTTATTAGCAAAAGCTGGAATGAGTGAGGACGGAAAAACAATCCTTTATGACGGAAGAACAGGAGACCCATTTGATAGTCCTATAACAGTTGGTGTTATGTATATGTTAAAATTACATCACTTAGTAGATGATAAAATACATGCACGTTCAACAGGACCATACTCATTAGTTACTCAACAACCTCTTGGAGGTAAAGCTCAATTTGGTGGACAACGTTTTGGAGAAATGGAAGTTTGGGCTCTAGAAGCTTATGGAGCAGCTTATACACTACAAGAAATGTTAACAGTTAAGTCTGATGATGTTGTGGGAAGAGTAAAGACTTATGAAGCAATAGTTAAAGGCGAAAATGTCCCAGAACCAGGAGTTCCAGAAAGCTTTAAGGTTTTAGTAAAAGAATTACAATCTTTAGGATTGGATGTAAGATTATATTCAGAGGATAATCAAGAGTTGGAGTTAAAGGAAAATATTGATGAGGGTATTGAGTATGACCCTGAAAAAGAGAAAATTATGCTAGTGGAAGAGGAGTCAATTGATGATGGCGATTTGGATGGTTATGGAGAAGATACAGAGGACGATATCTTGCTAGATGATTCTGATAGCTTTGACGATGGGACTGATGTCTTATTTGAAGATTTAGATGATGAAGGTGATGAACTATTATTTGATAGTGATTTGGCTGAGGATAATATTGATGATGATAACGACATTATCTAAAAACGAACTAAATCAGGCATCTTACGTCGTTAATTCGAAAAAGAAAATCTTCAACGTACAGTTAGTATGTCTCCGGTTTTCTTTTCCAAATTGCCTAGTAATACACCTAATTTATTTCGTTTTAAAAGACTGAATAAGTATAAAGTAGCATCTTGCATATTTTTGTTTTTTATATAACCTTCAATGTACAAGGGAGAAGGGAGAATGTATGGATAAAAGGGATATTTCCATACAAAAACATATATTAAAGTATTGTATAGAGGGTATGCTAGAGATAAAGAATTTTATAGAAAATGAACTAAATAAAATAACTGAATAAATTCTAAAAAGTGAAGAGGCGACAAGAAGGAATTGCACCAGCAGTGGTTAGACTTCTGAAACTGTTTTAGAATTACCCATAGTGAAAGTTTAGAAACATGGTGGATTGTTCTGAAAGTAGAACAAAAATACCTGTTTCTAACGTTCCAAAATAATTCAAATAGGGGGAAATAAAGTGGACGAGTTAGATATTTTTAATAAGTTAAAAATAGGAGTTGCATCAGATGAAAAAGTAAGAGAATGGTCAAAAGGTGAAGTTAAAAAGCCTGAGACAATTAATTATAGAACATTGAAACCAGAAAAAGACGGTTTGTTCTGTGAAAGAATTTTTGGACCAACTAAAGATTGGGAATGTCATTGTGGTAAATATAAAAGAGTTAGATATAAAGGAATTGTATGTGACAGATGTGGTGTTGAAGTTACAAAATCTAAAGTAAGAAGAGAGAGAATGGGGCATATTGAACTTGCTGCACCAGTTGCACATATTTGGTATTTTAAAGGAATTCCAAGCAGAATTGCTTTAATGCTAGATATTTCTCCAAGAAATCTGGAAAAAATAATTTATTTTGCTTCATATATTGTTGTTGACAAAGGAACAACTAATCTTGAAAAATGTCAAGTTTTAAATGAAAAAGAATATCATGAAGCAGAAGAAAAATATGGAAAAGGTTCATTTAAAGCTAAAATGGGAGCAGAAGCTTTAAGAGAATTGCTAGAACAAATTGATGTTGAAAAATTATCTGCTCAAATAAAGAAAGAATTAGAAAATGCAAGTGAACAAAAAAAGAGTAAACTTGTTAAAAGATTAGATACAGTAGAATCTTTCAGAATTTCAGGTAATAGGCCTGAATGGATGATTATGCAGGTTGTACCTGTAATTCCACCAGAATTAAGACCAATGGTACAATTAGATGGTGGTAGATTTGCTACATCAGATTTAAATGATTTATATAGAAGAGTTATTAATAGAAACAACAGATTAAAAAGATTATTAGAGTTAGGTGCACCAGAGATTATTGTTAGAAATGAAAAAAGAATGTTACAAGAATCAGTTGATGCACTAATAGACAATGGAAGAAGAGGAAGACCTGTTACAGGAGCTGGAAATAGACCATTAAAATCTTTATCAGATATGTTAAAAGGAAAACAAGGTCGTTTCCGTCAAAACTTACTAGGTAAGCGTGTTGATTATTCAGGTCGTTCTGTTATAGTTGTAGGACCAGAACTAAAAATTTATCAATGTGGACTTCCAAAAGAAATGGCTGTAGAGCTATTTAAACCATTTGTTATGAAGGAATTAGTTGGTAGAGGAATAGCTCAAAATATAAAAAATGCAAAAAGAATGGTAGAGAGATTAAGACCAGAAGTATGGGAAATCTTAGAAGATGTTATTAAAGATCATCCTGTTATGTTAAACCGTGCTCCTACACTACATAGACTTGGTATACAATCTTTTGAACCAGTATTAGTAGAAGGAAGAGCAATCAAACTACATCCATTAGTTTGTGAAGCATTTAATGCTGACTTTGACGGTGACCAAATGGCTGTACACTTACCATTATCACCAGAAGCACAAGCAGAATCAAGATATTTAATGTTATCAACAAATAACTTGTTAAAACCACAAGACGGTAGACCAGTAGCAGTTCCAAGACTTGACATGATTTTAGGTTCTTATTACTTAACAATGGTTTTAGAAGGAGAAAAAGGTGAAGGAAAATACTTCAAAGATCCAGAAGAAGCTATTATGGCATTTGAAAATCATGATGTAGGAATTCATGCTAGTATATATGTAAGAATTACTAAAAAGGTAAATGGAGAGATAAAGACTGGAAAAATAAAAACAAGTGTCGGAAGAATTATATTTAATCAAGGAATACCTCAAGATTTAGGATTTATAGATAGAGAAAAAGATCCTTTCCAATACGAAATAGATTTTCCTGTTATGAAAAAATCAATGGGAAGTATCATAGAAAGAGTTATAAGAACACATGGTTTATCAGAATCAGCAGAAGTAATTGATTATATTAAAGCATTAGGATTCAAATACTCTACACTTGCTGGTGTTACATTCTCTATGGATGATGTAAAAGTTCCAGAAGCTAAAAAAGATTTATTAACAGAAGCTGATGAAAAAGTAGAAAATATAAGAAAACAATATGCTAGAGGTTTAATTACTAATGATGAAAGATACAATGCAGTTATTAATGTTTGGGAAGATACAACAAATAAAGTAAGTAATGCAATGGAAGAAAACTTTGATGACTTAAATCCAATATATATGATGGTAAAATCAGGAGCCAGAGGTAACATGAGCCAATTAAGACAAATAGCTGGTATGCGTGGACTTATGGCAAGTACTACAGGTAAAGCTGTCGAAATACCAATTAAATCATCATTTGCAGAAGGATTAGATGCATTGGAATACTTTATTTCAGCACACGGTGCTAGAAAAGGACTTTCAGATACAGCTTTAAGAACAGCAGACTCAGGATACTTAACAAGAAGATTAGTAGATGTATCTCAAGACATTATAGTTAGAGAACATGATTGTGGAACTAACGAAGGAATTATAATTTATGACATAAAAGATGGACAACAAATAATTGAGAAAATGCAAGAAAGATTATTAGGAAGATTCGCAGTAAAAGATGTATATAATCCACAAACAAATGAATTAATTGTGGATAAAGATACAATGATTACTGAAAAAATAGCAGAACAAATAGTAGAAGCAGGAATTGAAAGACTAGAAGTTCGTTCAGTACTTGGATGTCATTCAAAACATGGTGTATGCCAAAAATGTTATGGAATGGGATTAGCAAGAAGAGATTTAGTATCAATAGGTGAAGCAATTGGTATTATAGCTGCACAATCTATAGGAGAACCTGGTACACAGCTTACAATGAGAACAATTCACTCTGGTGGTGTTGCAGGTGTAGCAGATATTACACAAGGTTTACCTAGGGTTGAAGAGTTATTTGAAGCTAGAAAACCAAAAGGACTTGCAATTATTACTGAAATAGATGGTAAAGTTAAAATTAAAGAAACTAAAAAGAAAAAAGAGATTGTTGTTACAGCTAATGATGATTCAAGGACTTATACTATACCATTTGGTTCAAAAATGAAAGTAAGAGACGGAGATATAGTTGAAGCGGGTCAACCATTAATAGAAGGATCAATTAATCCTAATGAAATTTTAGCAATTAAAGGACCAGAAGGAGTTTATGAATATTTGATTTCAGAAGTGCAAAAAGTATATAGAAATCAAGGTGTTGATATTAATGATAAACATATCGAAGTAATAGGAAGACAGATGCTAAAGAAAGTTAGAGTGGAAGATAATGGAGATACAGATATGTTCCCAGGAACATTGATTGATATGTATGAATTCGAAGATAAGAATAAAGAAGCTATAGCTCAAGGTAAGAGACCTGCAACAGGTAAACGTGTATTGCTTGGAATTACTAAGGCTTCTCTTGCAACAGATAGTTTCTTATCAGCAGCATCTTTCCAGGAGACGACTAGAGTATTGACAGAAGCGGCTATTAAAGGAAAAGTTGATGATTTAGTTGGATTAAAAGAAAATGTTATTATTGGTAAATTAATTCCAGCTGGAACAGGTATGAAAAAGTATCAAAATATTAGGATAACTACAGGAAGAGAGACTAATTAAAATGAAATATTGAGTCTGTAACGAAAGAAAATTTAATTCTTCTCCAACCAGATTTCTGCAATTTAGGAAGGAATGTGATTAAAAATGGAAAATAAGAATAAAAAAGCCAAAAGCAAATATAGTGTAAAAAATATTTTACTTATATTGGTAGTTATTATAATAATAGCTTTATGTGTATATTTTCTATTTATTAGAAAAGAGAATGAGAATAATAACGAGAACGTAGAAAATAATATTAATAATACAGTACAAGAAACTCAGGAAGAATATTCTTTAATAGACATGAATAATACAACAAATGTAGAAGTAAATGAAGTAGAAAATACAAAAATTAATAACTCTGCAAAATTGAAAGAGAATAAAACATACGAAGGAATGACAATAAAAGATATAACATTAAAAGCTGAAAATGGAATGACACAAATTCTTGCTAATGTGGAAAATACAAGTGGAAGTGATTTTGCAGGTGAAGTAGTTGAATTAGTATTTATAAATCAAGATGGTTCTGAATATGCCAGACTTGATGCATATATACCAGAAGTAAAAAAAGGTGAAACAACATCTATAGATGCAAATACTACTTCAGATGTTTCAAATGCATTTGATTTTAGTATAGAGTAATGTGCTTATATATTTGAGTATATTATGTAAAAAATAGTAATAACGAAAAGAAATAGTAATAATGTAAAAGTTATTGCTATTTTTTTATGGAGAATTACAGAGCAATTTTAGTGAAGATAAATTTTTGCGACTTTTTGAAAAGCTGAATATATAGTTTAATTAGATAGATAAAGAGATTTGCCTAAGCAGAAGGGCAAAATAAAAAATATTAATATAAAAAAAGATACATAGTTTAAAGTAGTAAGCGAAGTGTCTTTTTATTATGGAATAAAGAAAATATAAAAAGTTACTATTCACAGCTTAAAATTAGTACTTAAAATGTTGATATATTAATATTTCATAAATTTTTCGGCTCAATACAATATTTAAGAATTTGTAAAATGATTTATTGAGCCTCTTTCACTCAGACCCTCTCGTACCTCGAGTACCGTGAACATCCCTCAATAAATCATATAACAAATTCTAAAATATTTCCAATTACATTCAAAATTTATTCAATATTAATATATCAACATTTTTTAGCTTATTATAGAGGCTGTGAATAGTAACTATAAAAATGAATATAAAAAAAAAGAAAGTAAATACTAAAAATAATGTTTACAAAAAGTAGGGGTTGAGATATAATAACGAAAAAGAAAAGTTTGTATAACAAGGAAACATAAAATAGGAAGAAAAGATAGAACAAAATGTTGCAAAAGGGGGAAAATAGGGAAAAATGAAGAAATATAAACAGAAGCAAAAAAATGATAAAGTAAAAGGAGAAAAAGGAGCTATTACACTATTTGTGTTAGTGGCAATATTGTTTTTCTTGATTATATTAATAGGACTATTTGCAAGTAGCAGTAATATAAGAACAAGTCAAGTAGAAGAATTAGAAAAGATACAAGAAAATTATAAAATTGAACCAAATGAAATAGATAGAATATATGCTGAACAAATAGAAAAAGGAGAAGAAGGAAGCTACACAATAAAATACATAAAGAAAAGTGATTTTGAAGAAGGGAAAGAAACAGAATATAATCCAGAAGAATGGACAAATGAAACGATAATAGTGCAAATAGAATACGAAAATATAGAAGCAACGGAAAATAAAAAAGTAACAGTAATAGGAAAAGAAAGTGGAACTCAAACAGAATATGACTACGAAGATATAATAAATAATAGAGTGGAAGTAGAAGAGAATAGTACAATAATTGTATATAATGGAGATAGTAAGAAAGAATATGAAATAACAAAAATAGATAAAACAGCACCAGTGCTATCAGAAATAACGAATTCAAGTAATGGAAATTGGACAAATGGAGATGTAAAATTAGGTTGGACAATAACAGAAACAGAAAGTGGAATAAAAGAAGTACAATATAGATATAACGGAACAGTATGGAAAGAATTAGAAAAAGAGAGTTGGTATGGAGTAGGAGAAACCGAAGAGAAAGATGAAACAATATATGTAAGAGTAATAGATAATGCAGGAAATACATCAAATATGGAAAGTACAAAAATAAGAATAGATAAAACAAAGCCAACAGTAACATTAGGAACAAATGGAGGAAACTACGTAAAACCAACAAGTGGAAATGCAACAATAAAAACAACGATAACAGCACAAGACACAGGAGGAAGTGGACTAAAAACATTACAGTATGCATGGTCAACAAGTAATACAACAGAGCCAGAAACATGGACAACATTTACAAGTGGAAGTACAATAAGTAAAAGCGATATAACTACAGCGGGAAATTACTATTTATGGACAAATGTAATAGATAATGCAGGAAATAGGGCAGATACAGTAAAAGTAAGTAATGCATTTGTAGTAAATGCAAATACAGGAGCAACAGGAAAAATAACGATAACTCCAAATACAACAAATTGGACAAATAAGGATGTAATAGGAACAGTAACTTACGGAAGTTTATTAACAACAAATAAAAAAGCAGGATATGGAGCAACATTAGAAGCAGCAAAAACAGCAGCAAGTACAAGTACAGCAATAAGTATAACAGCAACAGCAAATGGATATTTCTATGCAGAGGCAACAGATAGCAATGGAAACAAAGTAACTGCAAGTTTACAAATAACGAATATAGATAAAGCAAAGCCAACAGTAAGCCTAGGAACAAATGGAGGAAATTACGTAAAACCAACAAGTGGAAATGCAACAATAAAAACAACAATAACAGCACAAGACACAGGAGGAAGTGGACTAAAAACATTACAGTACGCGTGGTCAACAAGCAATACAACAGAGCCGGAAACATGGACAACATTTACAAGTGGAAGTACAGTAAGTAAAAGCGATATAACTACAGCGGGAAATTACTATTTATGGACAAATGTAATAGACAATGCAGGAAATAGGGCAGATACAGTAAAAGTAAGTAATGCATTTGTAGTAAATGCAAATACAGGAGCAACAGGAAA